>NZ_JBHVIV010000054.1:0-64755 GCF_042799475.1 Kitasatospora sp. NPDC057692
TCGCCAAGTCCATCACCAACATCACCAGCTGACCCCGGGACCGCCGCCCCGCCGCGGCCGGCGCCCCGTCACCGGTCGGCGCGCCTCGCCTGCCCCCACAGGGCGAACAGGCCCCGCGGGCGCGCCGCCGCCACGGCCGCCGGCCGGGCGGGCGCGACCCCGGCGGCGCCGGCGGGTGCGGTCACCGGCGCCGGGGGCTCCTCGCGGGCCGTCAGCAGGACGAACAGCCGCGCCCAGCACAGCCGCTCGCCGCGCGGCCAGTCCAGCGCGCGCAGCGCCGCCGAGGCCGCCTCGTCGACCTCGCCGTCGACCCTGACCTCGGCCACGTCGTCCCCCGACCGCCCGCCGAGGAACAGCTTCACCCCGTGCGGGCGCCGCGCCCCCGGGCTGCTCAGCGCCGGCAGCAGCGCGGGCGCCAGGGCCGGCACCACCCGGTTCCCGGCCAGCCAGGCGGCCAGGTGCTCGTTGCCGAACCCGAAGACCGCCGCCGGCCCCTGGACGGCGTGCCAGCCGGGCAGTTCGGGGTGGTCGGCGTGGTCGGCGCGCGCCCCGCGGCCCTCCCGCAGCTCGACCAGCGCGGCGGCCGTGGTGGTCGCCCACATCCGCACCGCGTTGTCGAGCTTCTCCTCCTCGGTCTGGCCGAGCCCGGCCGCGCAGTCCCACACCACCGGCGCGTCCGCCCGGCCGAGCTCCAGCGCCCAGCCGAGGTCGACGTGCCCGGCGCCCTCGCCGCCGGGGTGCTCGCGGACGGCCACCGCGACCGTCCCCGGGCCGCGCACCACGTCGCCGTCGACGGTGAACTCCTGCCCGAGCCGCGCCATCTCCCGGACCACGCAGTGCTGAATGACGGCCAGTCGGTCCTGCGGGCGCACGGGGGACTCCTCCGCTCACGGCTTCGAATCGTCTCGAACGCCATCGGCCATCGAACTGCTTCTCGAACGCCGCCGAGGCTATCGGCCCGGAGGCTCCCCGGGAAACCGTTCGAGCGTCGCCGTGCGGCCCGGGCGCGGCCCGTCCGCCTCGCCGCTCCGGTCGCAGAAATGACCGGAATGCACCATTTTGGGTAGCGGAAACCGCCGGCACCGCCTGGAGAGCCCCGCATGCCCCGCACCGCCCCGACGCCCGCCCCGCCACCCGTTCCGGCGCTCCTCGCGCCGCCCGCGCCGCCGCTCACGCCGGAGGCCTCCGGGCTGGTCGCCGAGATCGAGGCGTACCTGGCCTCGCTGCCCGCCCCCGCGCGCACCCCGGCGCCCTATGCCGTCCGCCCGTACGGCTCGGTGCTGCGGCCCTGGCACGCCGGCCACCCGCCGCCCCGCGCCACCCTGCTCGACCGGGCGCTGCGCCGCCCGGCCCGGCCCGTGCCGGTCACCGCCGCCGAGCACCTGGACCTGGCCTCCCGCTACATCACCGCGCACGGCTGGCTGCAGGGGGCGATGTGGGACGAGGCCGGCCGGGTCTGCCTGCTCGGCGCCCAGGCGGCGGTGCTCGCCCACGGCTTCGGCACCCCGGCCACCGTGCGCACCGCGCGGGTCCAGCTGATGGAGGTGCTGCACGCGACCGGCCGCCCGGTGCGCTCCCCGGACGAGTTCAACGACCGGCCCGCCACCCGGCAGGCCGACGTCCACCGGCTGCTGGAACGGGCCGCCGCCCGGGCCGCCCGGCTGGGCCTGTGACCTCCGGGAGCGGCTGACCCGCCGTCGGGAACGCGAACGGCCCCGCCGGATGCGGTGCATCCGGCGGGGCCGTTCGTCCTGCGGAGCGGGCGACGAGAATCGAACTCGCGTGACTAGTTTGGAAGACTAGGGCTCTACCATTGAGCTACGCCCGCGCGATCCCCCGGCCGTCACCGGACGGAAGGTCGGGAACAGCGTACCTGGTCCGGTCGGCTGTGCGCACACCCCGTTCGCGGTGAGGGCCTCGGAATATCTCGGCGATCCGGCAGGGCCCGGCGTGTACGCTTCCTCTCGGCACCACGGGGTGTGGCGCAGTTTGGTAGCGCGTCCGCTTTGGGAGCGGAAGGCCGTCGGTTCGAATCCGGTCACCCCGACCGTGCGCAGGGTCTCGCCCAGGGCGGGGCCCTGTTGTCGTTCCGGGGGTCGGTCCGGCAAGGTTGGTGGTTGATTTTTCACCGAACCTGGAGCCCCGATGAGTGCGACGAGCCCGGCGAGAGCCCCGCGCCGGACGCGGATGAACCCCAAGGCCGCGGTCGGCGTCGTCTTCGTCGCCGCGCTCTTCATGTCCATCATGGACACCACGATCGTCAACGTGGCGCTGCCGGCCATCGGCCGCGACTTCGGCACCGACCCGGCCGGGGTCGGCGTGATCAACGTCGGCTACCTGGTCAGCCTGGCGGTCTTCGTGCCGCTCTCCGGCTGGCTCGGCGACCGGATCGGCACCCGCCGGGTCTTCCTGGCCTCGCTCGCCCTGTTCACCGTCGCCTCGCTGCTGTGCGGGGTGGCCGGCTCGCTGACCGGCCTCACCCTCGCCCGGATCCTCCAGGGCGCGGCCGGCGGCCTGCTCACCCCGGTCGGGATGACCATGCTCTTCCACGCCTTCCCGCAGGAGGAGCGGATGCGGGCGACCCGGGTGCTGATGCTGCCCACCGCCGTCGCCCCGGCCGCCGGGCCGGTGCTCGGCGGCTGGCTGGTGGACGGCTGGTCCTGGCACTGGGTCTTCATGGTCAACCTGCCGGTCGGCCTCGCCGCGCTGGCCTTCGGCCTGCTCTTCCTGCCGGACTACCGCGCCGAGCGGGCCGGGCGCTTCGACGCGGCCGGCTTCCTGCTCTCCGCGGCGGGCTTCGGCGCCGCGATGTACGCCCTCTCGGAGGGCGCGTCCGAGGGCTGGGGGAGCGCGCGGATCCTCGCCGCGGCGCTCGGCGGCACGCTCGCCCTCGCCGCCCTGGTCGCCGTCGAGCTGCGCCGCCCCGAGCCGATGCTCGACCTGCGGCTCTTCCGGGACCGGATCTTCCGCACCACCAACCTGCTCTCGCTCTTCTCCGGCGCGGCCTTCCTCGGCATGCTCTACCTGTTCCCGCTGCTGATGCAGGACGCGCTCGGCATGGACGCGCTGCACAGCGGTCTGATGATCTTCCCCGAGGCGCTCGGTGTGATGCTCGCCTCGCAGATCGCGGGGCGGCTGTACCCGCGGTTCGGGCCGCGCCGGCTGCTCGTCACCGGCGCCACCGTGGTGGCCGCCGGGCTGGCGGTGATGGCCACGATCGGGCCGGACAGCAACCTGTGGGCGGTGCGCGCGCTGCTCTTCGTCTGCGGGTTCGCCATGGCGCACGTCTTCATGCCGAGCCAGACCGCGGCCTTCGCGACCGTCCCGGCCGCCTCCACCGGCGCCGCCTCCACCCTCTACAACGCCCAGCGCCAGCTCGGCTCGGCGCTCGGCGTGGCCGTGCTCGGCACCGTGCTGACCGCCGTCGGGCCGTTCACCGCGGACGCCTCGGGTACGCCCGTGGCGAACCTCGCGGCCTACCGCGCGGCCTTCCTGACCGCGGCCGGGCTGGCCCTGCTGGCGGCCGTGATCGCGCTGCGGGTGCGGGACTCCGACGCCGCCGCGACCATGCGCCCGCCGGTGTCCGGCGGTCCGGGGCCGGACTCGGGGGCGGGCGCCGCGGACGCGCCCCGGGGCGCGTCCGCGGGTGCGTCCGAGCCGGCCGGCAAGGCCGTCGGGAGGGCCTGAGGGGGCCCGGACGGCGGCGTCCTGGCGTCCGCCTTTCGTGGTACCGGTAGGATGGGGCGCTGGCGGTAGTCCCTGTGGCGTCAACCCAGGTCAACCGCACGAGGGCGAGGAGTCACGCTCACCGTCCACCCCCCACGGGAGATGCAGCTCCAACCGCCCATCGCCCGTCTCGCCCCACCGCTGGAAACCGGCCCAGGCCGGCGTCCCGGGAGGGCGGAGGCAACCTGACCGCAAGCCCATAGGAGACCTAACCGTGAAGAGCGCCGTCGAGACTCTGAACCCGACCCGGGTTCGACTCACCGTCGAGGTGCCCTTCGAGGAGCTCAAGCC
This sequence comes from Kitasatospora sp. NPDC057692, assembly GCF_042799475.1. Lineage (NCBI taxonomy): Bacteria > Bacillati > Actinomycetota > Actinomycetes > Kitasatosporales > Streptomycetaceae > Kitasatospora > Kitasatospora sp. NPDC057692. Next base: position 4,018 of record NZ_JBHVIV010000054.1, read on the forward strand.
CAGCCTCGACGCGGCGTACAAGAAGATCAACCAGCAGGTCTCGGTCCCGGGCTTCCGCAAGGGCAAGATCCCGAACCGGGTCATCGACCAGCGCTTCGGCCGTGGTGCCGTGCTGGAGGAGGCCGTCAACGACGCCCTGCCGCGCTTCTACACGCAGGCCGTCGACGAGGGCAAGATCGAGGTCCTCGGCCAGCCCGACATCACCAACATCGAGGGTGTCGAGAAGATCGCCGACGGCGGTGACCTGAAGTTCACCGCCGAGGTCGACATCCGTCCGGAGATCACCCTGCCGGACTTCTCGACCATCGAGGTCGCCGTCGACCCGATCGCGGTCTCCGACGAGGACATCGCCAAGTCCCTGGAGCAGCTGCGCGAGCGCTTCTCCTCGGTCAAGGACGTCGAGCGCGCCGCCGCCGCCGGCGACATCGTGGTCGTCGACCTCGAGGCCAAGGTCGACGGCGAGGTGCCGGAGGACGGCACCGCCGCCGGCGTCAGCTACGAGATCGGCTCGGGCCGTCTGATCGACGGCATCGACGAGGCCGTCGTCGGCCTGGAGGCCGGCGGCACCGCCACCTTCAGCACCGAGCTCAAGGGCGGCACCCAGGCCGGCAAGACCTCCGAGGTCACCGTCAAGGTCACCGCCGTCCAGGAGAAGGAGCTGCCCGAGCTGGACGACGAGTTCGCCCAGCTGGCCAGCGAGTTCGACACCCTGGAGGACCTGAAGGCCGACTCCCGCAAGCGCCTGGAGCGCATGAAGGAGTACGACCAGGCCACCCAGGCCCAGGAGAAGGTGCTGGACGCGCTGCTCGGCCTGGTCGAGATCGAGTTCCCGGAGAAGCTCCTCAAGGACGAGATCGAGACCCGCAAGCACAACCTGGAGCACCACCAGCTGGAGCCGATGGGCCTCACCCTGGCGAGCTACCTGGAGACCCAGGGCAAGTCGGAGGAGGAGTACCTCGCGGAGCTCGAGGAGCAGGCGAAGAAGGGCATCAAGACCCAGTTCGTCCTGGACCAGATCGTCGCGGACGAGGAGCTCAACGTCTCCCAGGAGGAGCTGACCGAGCACCTCATCCGCCGCGCCGCCGGCTCGGGCCTGACCCCGGACCAGTTCGCGCAGCAGGTCGTCCAGGGCGGCCAGGTTCCGCTGCTGGTCGGCGAGGTCGCCCGCGGCAAGGCGCTGGCCACCGTGGTCGAGGCCGCCAAGGTCGTCGACACCGAGGGCAACGAGATCAACTTCGACGACGACGAGGCCGACGAGTCGGCCGAGACCGTCGAGGCCCCGGCCGCCGAGGCCGAGGCCGAGGAGAAGACCGAGGCCTGACCGCCTCGCTCGCCCTGAGGCGTGAGCGCGGGCCCGGACGCCGTACGGCGTCCGGGCCCGCGCCGTTCCCGGCCCGGCCAGGCCCGCCGCGACCGCGAACCCTGCGCTCACAGCGAACAGTTCGGCGTGAGGGATTCAGCGGCCCGGCCTGCGCGTTAGGGTCCATGGACAGCAACAATCACGACGTGATACCCGGAAGCTGTGCGACATCGTGACGGCCGTGGAGCGACCGTCCAAATCGACTGAGCAGGTGGCTAAGTGACGTACCCGCAGATGCAGATGCCCGGCCCGATGGCGCCGCACGCCGCCGCTGGTGACGTGCTGGGCGGCCTCGGCGACCAGGTCTACAACCGGCTGCTCAACGAGCGGATCATCTTCCTCGGCCAGCAGGTCGACGACGACATCGCGAACAAGATCACCGCCCAGCTGCTGCTGCTGGCCGCGGACCCGGACAAGGACATCTTCCTCTACATCAACTCCCCGGGCGGCTCGATCTCGGCCGGCATGGCGATCTACGACACCATGCAGTACATCAAGAACGACGTCGTCACGATCGCCATGGGCATGGCGGCCTCGATGGGTCAGTTCCTGCTGACCGCCGGCGCCAAGGGCAAGCGCTTCTCGCTGCCGAACGCCAACATCCTGATGCACCAGCCCTCCGCCGGCCTCGGCGGCTCGGCCACCGACATCCGCATCCAGGCGGAGCAGCTGCTGCGCACCAAGAAGCGGATGTCCGAGCTGATCGCGTTCCACAGCGGCCAGTCCTTCGAGCAGATCACCCAGGACTCCGACCGCGACCGCTGGTTCACCCCGGAGGAGGCCCTGGAGTACGGCCTGATCGACGCGATCATGCACAGCGCCGCGGACGTCCCCGGCGGCGGCGGCACCGGCGCCTGAGCCCGGACCGGGCCACGAGACCACAGCCACAACGCTCCGGAGGACCAGAACACCCATGAACATCCCCAGCCTGTCGGCCGCCAAGGCCCGCGTCGAGGACATGCGGGCCGAGGGCCGCTACATCGTCCCGCGCTTCGTCGAGCGCACCTCGCAGGGCATCCGCGAGTACGACCCGTACGCCAAGCTGTTCGAGGAGCGCATCATCTTCCTCGGCTCCCAGGTGGACGACGTGTCGGCCAACGACATCATGGCGCAGCTGCTGTGCCTGGAGTCGATGGACCCGGACCGCGAGATCCAGATGTACATCAACTCGCCCGGCGGCTCGTTCACGGCCCTGACGGCCATCTACGACACCATGCAGTACGTCAAGCCGGACATCACCACCGTCTGCATGGGGCAGGCGGCCTCGGCGGCGGCCGTGCTGCTGGCGGCCGGCACCCCCGGCAAGCGGATGGCGCTGCCGAACGCCCGCATCCTCATCCACCAGCCGTACACCGAGACCGGCCGCGGCCAGGTCTCCGACCTGGAGATCCAGGCCAAGGAGATCTTCCGGATGCGCGAGCAGCTGGAGGAGATGCTGTCCAAGCACTCCAACAAGTCGGTCGAGCAGGTCCGCGACGACATCGAGCGCGACAAGATCCTCACGGCCGAGGAGGCCGTCGAGTACGGTCTGGTCGACCTGGTCATCTCGACCCGCAAGGCCTCGCTGACCTCCTGAGGCCGGCACCGGCCCTCCCCGTCCCTCCGCGGGCGGGGAGGGTGCCGGGGGCGGGGCGCGCGACCGGCTCGCGCGTCCCGCCCCCGGCGCACCGGCGGTTGCTCCGACGGCATCTGTTCGGTATCAATTCGCCCAGGGCGTAGGGCAGACCCGGCGAAGAGGGCGGAATCGGCGGCTCGGCAGAGTACCGTCGGATAGCGAGACCGATCGCCGTCGGCGTCGACGGTCCACAGCACCAGGCCCCGGAACTCCCGCGGGGCCCCTGGCGAAGGGGAAGCACCTCGTGGCACGCATCGGAGACGGTGGCGACCTGCTCAAGTGCTCGTTCTGCGGCAAGTCGCAGAAGCAGGTGAAGAAGCTGATCGCCGGCCCAGGCGTGTACATCTGCGACGAGTGCATCGACCTGTGCAACGAGATCATCGAGGAGGAGCTCGCCGAGACCTCCGAGGTGCGCTTCGAGGAGCTCCCGAAGCCCCGTGAGATCTACGAGTTCCTGGACCAGTACGTGGTCGGCCAGGACCTCGCCAAGAAGGCCCTGTCGGTGGCCGTCTACAACCACTACAAGCGGGTCCAGGCCGGCGAGGCGGGCCGCAGCGGCGGCAACGGCCGCGAGGACGCCATCGAGCTGGCGAAGTCCAACATCCTGCTGCTCGGTCCGACCGGCTCCGGCAAGACGCTGCTGGCGCAGACCCTGGCCCGGATGCTGAACGTGCCGTTCGCGATCGCCGACGCCACCGCGCTCACCGAGGCCGGGTACGTCGGCGAGGACGTCGAGAACATCCTGCTCAAGCTGATCCAGGCGGCCGACTACGACGTCAAGAAGGCCGAGACCGGGATCATCTACATCGACGAGATCGACAAGGTCGCGCGCAAGAGCGAGAACCCGTCGATCACCCGGGACGTCTCCGGCGAGGGCGTGCAGCAGGCGCTGCTGAAGATCCTGGAGGGCACCACCGCCTCGGTGCCGCCGCAGGGCGGGCGCAAGCACCCGCACCAGGAGTTCATCCAGATCGACACCACCAACGTGCTGTTCATCGTGGGCGGCGCGTTCGCGGGCCTGGAGCGGATCATCGAGGGCCGGGCGGGCGCCAAGGGCATCGGCTTCGGCGCGAACATCCGCTCCAAGCGGGAGCTGGACGCCAGCGACCACTTCCGCCAGGTGATGCCGGAGGACCTGGTCAAGTTCGGCATGATCCCGGAGTTCATCGGCCGCCTCCCGGTGATCACCAGCGTGCACAACCTGGACCGCGAGGCGCTCCTCCAGATCCTCACCGAGCCGAAGAACGCGCTGGTCAAGCAGTACCGCAAGCTCTTCGAACTGGACGGCGTGGAGCTGGAGTTCTCCCGGGACGCGCTGGAGGCGATCGCCGACCAGGCGATCCTGCGCGGGACCGGCGCGCGCGGGCTGCGGGCCATCATGGAGGAGGTGCTGATGTCCGTGATGTACGAGGTCCCCTCGCGTCAGGACGTCGCCCGCGTGGTGGTGACCGGGGACGTCGTCTCCAAGCACGCCATTCCGACCCTGGTGCCGCGCGACATGATCAAGCGGGAGCGGCGCGACAAGAGCGCCTGACCTTCCCGCCCCGGACGCGCGAGGGCCCCGGTACCGCCTCCACGGGCGGCGCCGGGGCCCTCGTCCGTGCGGCCTACTTCGGGATCTCGGCGACGGCGCGCAGGGCGCGGGTGTCCGCGGCGAGCTTGTCGAGGTCGGGGCGGCCGCCGTCCTCGGCCGGCGGGGCCATCGTCAGGACCAGGCTGCTGGAGTCGGCCCAGGCGCAGACGGCCAGGTCGCTGCCGTCCTGGGAGGCCACGCCGCAGTCCATGCTGCCGCCCTTGGGGCCCGGGTCGACCGCGTGGCGGTCGGTGACCGTGGTGCCGTCGGACTGCAGGCCCTTGAACATCGCGTTGAGCTCGGTCTTCGGGGCGAGCACCTTGCCGTAGCCGCCGAGCACCACGAGCTTCGGCTCTCCGGCGGTGTCCTGGTAGACCGCGCTGACGCCGGTCGGGTTCCAGGCGCCGTCGCCCTTGCCGAGCTCGGAGGTGATGGCCTGCTCCATCTGCCGGGCGACCTGGTTGTCGTCGTCCTTGGCGAGGCCGTTGAAGGTGGCCGGCAGGACGATCTTCTGGGTGCCGGCGTTGGAGGTGATGTCGAAGACGAAGTACGCGACGGCGCCGCCGATGAGGGCCAGCACGAGGACGAACACGCCGATGAGGATGCCGAGGGTGCGCCGGGAGCGGCGCGGCGGCGGGGCGGCGGGGAACGCGCCGTACGGGGCGTAGCCGGGCGGGCCGGGCTGCGGTGGGACGGCGCCGTAGGGCGGCGGCGGGCCCTGCGGCGGCGCGGGCTGGCCGCCGTAGGACTGTCCGGTGTAGGGCTGGCCGCCGTAGGGCTGCCCGCCGGGCGGGGGCGGGGTGCCGTAGGGGTTCTGCTCGGTCACGGAGGCCCTTCCTGGGACGGTGGTGCCGGGCTGGTGCGAAGGTTCGGACGAATGTCCGGCACGCTATCGCACCGGTCCGTCACCCGGACGGGGAATACCGCCGGGGCGGCCGCCGGGGGGCTGCGGTGTCCGGGGGGTGAAAGCCGTTCGTGACCGGGTTCCCGGGTTACGTAAACTGTCCGTCGTGACCGACACCACGAACCAGCGCCCCGTGAGCACGCACGCCGGGGACGAAGCAGCCACCCTCCCGACGACCTTCGCCCCGGCGGAGGTAGAGGGCGAGCTGTACGAGCGCTGGGTAGAGCGCGGTTACTTCACCGCCGACGCCACGAGCGACAAGCCCCCGTACACCATCGTCATCCCCCCGCCGAACGTCACCGGCGCGCTGCACCTGGGCCACGCCTTCCAGCACACGCTGATGGACGCGCTGACCCGCCGCAAGCGCATGCAGGGCTTCGAGGCGCTCTGGCTGCCCGGCATGGACCACGCCGGCATCGCCACCCAGAACAAGGTCGAGCAGCAGCTCGCCGAGTCCGGCCTCTCCCGCCACGACCTGGGCCGGGAGGCCTTCGTCGAGAAGGTCTGGGAGTGGAAGGAGAACTACGGCGGCCGGATCCTCGGCCAGATGCGCCGCCTGGGCGACGGCGTCGACTGGTCGCGCGAGCGCTTCACGATGGACGAGGGCCTGTCGCAGGCCGTCCAGACCATCTTCAAGCGGCTCTTCGACGACGGCCTGATCTACCGCGCCGAGCGCATCATCAACTGGTGCCCGCGCTGCCTCACCGCGCTGTCCGACATCGAGGTGGAGCACGAGGAGGTCCCGGGCGAGCTGGTCTCGATCCGCTACGGGGACGGCGAGGACTCGCTCGTCGTCGCCACCACCCGGGCCGAGACGATGCTGGGCGACACCGCGGTCGCCGTCCACCCGGACGACGAGCGCTACCGGCACCTGGTCGGCCGGACCATCAAGCTGCCGCTGACCGACCGCGAGATCCCGGTCGTCGCGGACGAGCACGTCGACCCGGAGTTCGGCACCGGCGCCGTCAAGGTGACCCCGGCGCACGACCCCAACGACTTCGCCATCGGCCAGCGCCACGACCTGCCGAACCTGAGCGTCATGGACGAGCGCGGCGCGATCACCGTGCACGGCCCGTTCCTCGGCCTGGACCGGCTGGAGGCCCGCTCGGCCGTCGTCGGCGCGCTGCGCGAGCAGGGCCGGATCGTCGCCGAGAAGCGCCCGTACATGCACGCCGTCGGCCACTGCTCGCGCTGCCACACGGTGGTCGAGCCGCGGCTGTCGCTGCAGTGGTGGGTCAAGGTCGAGCCGCTGGCCAAGGCGGCCGGCGACGCGGTCCGCGACGGCAAGGTGGAGATCCACCCGAAGGAGCTGGAGCGCCGCTACTTCGACTGGGTCGACAACATGTACGACTGGTGCATCTCGCGCCAGCTGTGGTGGGGCCACCGGATCCCGGTCTGGTACGGCCCCGACGGCGAGGTCGTCTGCGTCGGACCGGACGAGCAGCCGCCGACCGGCGAGGGCTGGCACCAGGACCCGGACGTCCTGGACACCTGGTTCTCCTCGGGCCTGTGGCCGTTCTCCACGCTGGGCTGGCCGGAGAAGACCGCGGACCTGGAGCGGTTCTACCCGACCGACGTCCTGGTCACCGGCCACGACATCATCTTCTTCTGGGTCGCCCGGATGATGATGTTCGGCCTGTACGCGATGGACGGCCAGGCGCCGTTCAAGACGGTCGCCCTGACCGGCCTGGTCCGCGACGAGTTCGGCAAGAAGATGTCGAAGTCGTCGGGCACCGCCGTGGACCCGCTGGACTGGATGGACGCCTACGGCGCCGACGCCGTCCGCTTCACCCTGGCCCGCGGCGCCAACCCGGGCGCGGACGTGCCGATCGGCGAGGACTGGGTCAAGGGCTCGCGGAACTTCTGCAACAAGATCTGGAACGCGACCCGCTTCGCGCTGATGAACGGCGCGACCGTCGAGGGCCCGCTGCCCGCCCCGGAGCAGCTGACCGCGGTGGACCGCTGGATCCTGTCGCGGCTGAACGCGACCGTGGCCGAGGTCGACGCGCTGTACGACGGCTTCGAGTTCGCCAAGGCCGCCGACGCGCTCTACCACTTCGCGTGGGACGAGGTGTTCGACTGGTACGTCGAGCTCTCCAAGACCACCCTGGCCAAGGGCGGTGCGCCGGCCGAGGCCTCCCGCCGGGTGCTGGGCGAGGTCCTGGACGTCACCCTGCGGCTGCTCCACCCGGTGGTGCCGTTCGTCACCGAGGCGCTGTGGACGACGCTGACCGGGGCCGAGTCGGTGGTCGTCGCCGCCTGGCCGAAGGACAGCGGCTTCCGGGACACCGGTGCCGAGGCCGAGGTCGCCACGGTGCAGCAGGTGGTCACCGAGGTCCGCCGGTTCCGCTCGGACCAGGGCCTGCAGCCGGCCCAGAAGGTTCCGGCGAAGCTGGAGCTGGCGGGCACCGTGCTCGCCGTCCACGAGGACGCGATCCGCTCGTTGCTGCGGCTGACCGTCCCCGAGGAGGGCTTCGCGGCCACCGCCTCGCTGCCGGTCGCCGGCGCCACCGTGGCGCTGGACCTGTCCGGCACGATCGACGTCGCGGCGGAGCGCAAGCGCCTCGCCAAGGACCTCGCGGCGGCCGAGAAGGAGAAGGCGCAGTGCGGCGCCAAGCTCGGCAACGAGGCCTTCCTGGCCAAGGCGCCGGACGACGTGGTCGCCAAGATCCGGGGCCGCCAGGAGTCCGCCGAGGCCGACATCGCCCGGATCACCGCCCAGCTCGCGGCGCTGCCGCAGGGCTGACGCGCCGACGGTTCCCCGGAGCCGCACCCCGCCGCGCGGGGTGCGGCTCCTCCGTTTTTCCGGAGGTCGGAAAATCTGGCGGCCCAATAGCCCAATCCGTTGCCCCCTTCCGGCGAATATTCATCCCGGACCGGGTGAGGACCTATTCCGCCCGAATTCATTCCGGTCTTGCCCGCGCGCGCTCGCGTAAGTTTCCAGGTCGACTGTGTACGGTGTGCTTCGAGTTCCGGACAGCGAGGAGCGACGGGAGGGCATGGACGTGATGGTGACCGAGGAGCGGGTCGACGAACTGCCTGCCGAGGCGGTCGAGGAGGCCAAGGGACGGGCGGCGACCCTGCTGCTGGCCTTCCGGCACGGCAACCAGCTCGCGTTCGACCACGCGCTGGACCGGCTGCTCGAGGAGCACGTCGAGCGCGAGGTGACCACGCTGCTCGCCTGGATCGCCGCCGAGGCGGTCCGCAAGGCCTACGCCCCCGAGGTCGGCGACCGGGTGCTGCGGGCGCTGGCCCGGCGGGCCCCGCGCGACACCGGCGGCGTCCACGTCGACGAGGAGGGCGTGGACGCGGCCCGGCTGATCGAGGCGGTCGCGGCCGGAGAGGTGAACGAGGTCCGCGGCCTGGTCGCGACCACCCCCGACACCACCTTCCTGCTCGGCGGCCTGCTCCAGGGGGTGGCGATGATGCTGCCGCTGCTGCCGGAGGGCGAGCTCGCCGAGATCACCGCCGAGCTGCGCCGCCGGCACGGCGGCGCGCCCGCGGGAGTGCCCGAGGCCCGGGCGGGGGTCTGACCCCCGCCCGGGCCCCGGGCTCCGCGCGCGCCGGTTACGGCATCGCGTGCAGGTGCGAGCCGACGGTGTTGGCGATGCCGCCGCCCGCCTTGGCGTCCCAGTTGGTCGACCAGGTCATCGCCCCGCCGATCCCGGGCCACTTGGTGTCGGGCTTGAAGCTGCCGCAGTTGGTGCCGGCGGCCAGGCAGTCCAGCGCGTTGTTGACCACGCTCGGGCTGACGTAGCCGCCGCCGGCCGCGCTGGTGGAGGCCGGGACACCGAGGCCCACCTGGTCGGGCCGCAGCCCGCCCTTGAGCTGGATGCAGGCCAGCCCGGTGAGGAAGTTGACGGTGCCCTGGGAGTAGACCTGGCCGTCGCAGCCCAGCATCGCCCCGGAGTTGTAGTACTGCATGTTGACGATGGTGAGGATGTCCTTCACGTTCAGCGCCAGCTTGAAGTACTCCATGCCGGTGGACTGCATGTCGATGGTCTGCGGCGCCATGGTGAGCGTGAAGCCGGCGCCGGCCCTGGCCGCCAGCGTGTGCAGCGCCTGGCCCATGTAGGTGGAGTTGATGCCGTTCTCCAGGTCGATGTCGACGCCGTCGAAGCCGTAGGTCTGCATCAGGGACCAGGCGGTGTTGGCGAAGTTGGCGGCCGCGCTGCCGCTGCTGACGGACACGGAGCCCTTCTCGCCGCCGACCGAGAGGATCACCTTCTTGCCGGCCGCCTTCTTGGCCGCGATGTCGGCCTTGAACTGGGCCTCGGTGTAGCCGCCGAGCCGGGAGGAGAGCGTCGGGTCCAGGGCGAAGCCCAGCCCGCCGGGCGTGCCGGTGGCCTCGGCGAAGGAGACCGCGATGATGTCGTACGCGGCCGGCACGTCGCTGATCCGCTGCACGGTGGCGCCGTTGTCGAAGTTCTGCCAGTAGCCGGTCAGCAGGTGCTTGGACGGGGGCCGGGGCGTGGTGGCGGTGGGGGAGGGCGTGGTGGTGTCGGTGGGCGACGGGCTGACCGTGCCGGTCGGGGTGGGGCTGGTCGCGGTGGGGCTCGGCTTGGGGTCGCCCGGGCCGAGCAGCGAGACGTCGTCGGCCAGGAAGGCCGGCTGCCCGTACCAGCCGTGCAGGTAGACGGTGACGCTGGTGGTGCCGGCGCCGGTGGTGAAGGTGGTGCTGAGCTTGGACCAGGCGCTGCCGCCGGGGGTCCAGGTGCTCGGGTCGGTGCCGCCGGTGCCGCGGGCGCCGAGGTAGACGTACGATCCCTGGACCCAGCTGCTCAGGGTGTAGGTCGAGGACGGCCTGACCGTGACGGTCTGGGTGCACTCGCCGGTGCCGCTGCCGGCCGGGGTGGAGCGCAGTGCCCCGGTGCCGGAGTGGACGGTGGCGGTCTCCGGGGTGCCGGCCGTACAGGTCCAGCCGTTCAGGCGGTTGGCGTCCTCGAAGCCGCCGTTGGTGATCAGTTCGACGTCGTTGGGCGCGGCCTGGGCGGCGCCGGTGCCGCCGGCGAGGACGAGGCCGCTCAGGCCGATGGCGACGGCACTGGCGCCGGCGAGCATCGAGTGCACGGCGCGCGGGCGCCGCTGCGGGGCAGGTGGCATGACTCCAGCTCCTGTGTGGGGGAGGCCGGCGGCTCCCTGTGGGGGAGAGCCGTCCGGGTGTCGACGGGTTCGCATGCGGGAGCTACCGACAACACAAGTCCCTGTCGGGGAAGGAGACTTGCCCTCACAAGGTGGAGTAGACCAATTCCGCTGTCAAGAGGGCCCCGGACGAGGGCGCCTGACGGCGGGCCGGGTTCAGGCGGCGAGCGGCGGCGCGGCGGGCCCGCCGACCAGCCGTGCCGTCAGCCCGGCGATCCGGGCGGAGGCCAGGCCGTCGCCGTAGGGGCTCGGCGCGGCCGCGAGCCGGGCGAGCCGCTCGGGGGTGTCGGCCAGCCAGGCCCGGGCCTGCGCGCCGAGTTCGGCGCCGGGTGCCACCAGCGCGGCGAACCCCGCCTCGACGGCCTCGGGCCGCTCGGTGGAGCGGCGCACGACCAGCAGCGGCCGGCCGAGCACGGTGCACTCCTCCTGCACCCCGCCGGAGTCGGAGACCAGCAGCGCGGCGTGCCGGGCCAGGCCCAGGAAGTCGGCGTAGCCGACCGGCCCGGTCACCGCGAGCCGCTCCAGCAGGCCGTCCAGGCCGAACCGCTCGACGGCGGCCCGGGTGCGCGGGTGCATCGGGAACAGCACCGGGGTGCCGGCCCGGGCGATCCGGTCGAGCTCGGCGAGCACGGCGCCGAGTGCCTCGGCGGTGTCGGTGTTCTCCGGCCGGTGCACGGTGGCCAGCACGTAGCCGTCCGCCGCGAGCCCGTGCCGGGCGAGCAGGGCGGCCCGCGCCGCGGCGTCCGGCAGCGAGCTGCGGACCACCTCGACGACGGTGTTGCCGGTGAGCGCGATCCGCTCCTCGGCGAGGGACTCGGCGCGCAGGTTGGCGGCGTTGTCGGGGGTGGCCGCGCACAGCAGGTCGGCGACGTGGTCGACCATCACCCGGTTGTGCTCCTCGGGCATCGCCCGGTCGAAGCTGCGCAGCCCGGCCTCGACGTGCACCAGCGGGATGTCCCGGGCGTTGGCGGCGAGCGCGCCGGCCAGGGTGGCGTTGGTGTCGCCCTGGACGACGACGGCGGCCGGGCGGTCCTCGGCGAAGGCGGCGTCGAGCTGGCCGAGCGACCGGGCGATCTGGCCGGCCCGGGGCCGGCCGCCGACTCCGGTGAGCAGCTCGGGGCGGGGCAGGCCGAGGTCGCGCAGGAAGCGGCCGGACATCGCCTCGTCCCAGTGCTGGCCGGTGTGGACCAGGCGGGTGGCGGGGCCGAGCTCGTGGATCAGCGGGGCGAGCTTGACCAGCTCGGGGCGGGTGCCGAGGACGACGGCGACGCTGCCGGGGGCGAGCGGGCGGGGGGAGGCGGGCTTCGGGGACGGGCACGCGGTCATGGCGGGACGGCTCCGGGGTCGGGGTGGGGCGGGGTCGGGGGGCCGGGCGCTCAGGATTCGAGCGCGGTCGGGGCGCCGAGGGCGACCTTCTCGGCGTTGCGGCGGGTCTTGGCCCAGCCGTTGCGGCCGAGCAGCAGGCGGACGGCGGCCCGGGCGGCGACCACGAACAGGTGGTAGGCGTAGAGCCAGACCAGGACGCCCCAGAGCAGGCCGGCGGCCCGGCTGCGGTCGGGGTGGACGAGCCGGCGGTAGGCCGGGCCCCAGAAGACCATCGGCAGGGTGGCGAGCACGAAGGCGAGCACCATCCACGGCCCGTACCGCAGCTGGAAGTCGGCGGTCTCCTCGGGGAAGAGCGCGAGCCCGGCCCCGGTGATCGCGAGCGACAGCGGGGTGAGCACGACCAGCAGCACGCAGACCACGGGCTGGAGGAAGGTGTAGAGCACCTCGGCCTTGCCGGCGGCCGTGTAGTGCCGCGAGCGCAGCACCCGGCCGGTGTAGCGCAGGCACTGCATGTTGCCCTGGGCCCAGCGGGTGCGCTGGGTGAGGAAGCGCCGCCAGGAGACCAGGGCCTCCTGGGAGACGTCGGCCTCGGTGACGTGGGTGAGCCGCCAGCCGGCCAGCCGCAGTTCCAGGCCGGACTCGTAGTCCTCCAGCAGGGCGCGTTCGGGCCAGGGGCGGCCGTCGCGGCCCTCCTCGGCGGTGAGCGCGTCCAGGGCGGTGAGCCGGACGAACTGGCCGTTGCCGCCGAGGCCGACGCTGCCGGTGCGGCGGCGCAGCAGCTGCATGCCGGCGTTGTTGGCCTGGAACTCGACGTCCTGCATCCGGACCAGGGCGCGGGCCGCGGCGTTGGCGGCGCGGCCGCGGCCGGGCAGCGGCCGCTCGTCCTCGGCGTTGCGCATCCGTACGCCGATCTGCACGGCGCCGGTGTCGGGGCGGCCCATCGCGCGGTCGTTGCAGACCTGTTCGAGGGTGCCGGGGTCGAGCTGCCCGTCGGCGTCGACCACGCCGAGGACGACCCGGGAGCGGTCGGTGCCGGGCGGCAGCCAGGCGGAGATCTCCCGGTAGGCGGCGTTGAGGGCGGCGCCCTTGCCGATCCGGGCGTGCGGGCGGCGGCGCTGCACCAGGTGGACGCGCTCGTCGCGCTCGGCGGCGGCGAGCACCAGCGCGCGGGTGGCGTCGTCGCTGTCGTCGTCGATCACCCACAGGTGGGCGGCGGGGGCGGCGGCCCGCAGGCCCGCGAGGGTCTGGGTGACCACCGCCTCCTCGTCCCGGCAGGGGATCATCAGGTGCCACTGGAAGGCGGCGGGGTCGCCGGGCGCGGCCGGGGTGCTGTGCCGGAAGGCGTGCCGGGAACCGGCCCAGTAGACCAGGAAGCGGCCGAAGACCAGGACCATGTAGCAGAGCAGGGCCAGCGAGATCAGCCCGCCGAGCTGGAGGAACCCCTCGCGGCGCGTCTCGACGAACTGGCGCAGGGCGTCGGGCATGGCGCGATGCTCCTCATGATCAAAGGTGATTTGTCTCCTTGGGATGCGAATCAATGCTTCATTGCGGTCTGATGTCGCTAAATCGATAGTAAATGGGGGAATCTGTCCAACCAGGGCAAAGTGGTCGTTCTCACCCCGTGAGGAGTGCCGGGCCCCGCTCCGTAGACTGTGGTCGTGAGCGACAAGGCCGACCCGAACCCGTACACCCTCCGCCCCGCCGACGGCGGCACCGGCGACGCCCTGCGCGACGTCGAGGTGGAACTCTCCGAGCGCTGGCCGGAGAACAAGCTGGAGCCCTCGCTCGACCGGATCGAGGCCCTGATGGACATCCTGGGCCAGCCCCAGCGCTCCTTCCCCTCCATCCACATCACCGGCACCAACGGCAAGACCTCCACCGCCCGGATGATCGAGCAGCTGTTCGGCGCCTTCGAGCTGCGCACCGGCCGCTACACCAGCCCGCACGTGGAGAGCGTCACCGAGCGGATCACCCTGGACGGCGCCCCGATCACCCCGGAGCGGTTCGTCGAGGTCTACCGCGACATCGAGCCCTACGTGCGGATGGTCGACGAGCGCGAGCCGGTCGCGATGTCCTTCTTCGAGGTGCTCACCGGCATGGCCTACGCGGCCTTCGCCGACGCGCCGGTGGACGTCGCCGTGGTCGAGGTCGGCATGGGCGGCTCCTGGGACGCCACCAACGTCATCGACGCCGCCGTCGCCGTGATCACCCCGATCGGCCTGGACCACACCGACAAGCTGGGGGAGACCACCGGCGAGATCGCCGTCGAGAAGTCCGGGATCATCAAGCCCGGCGCCGTCGCCGTCGTCGCCCAGCAGCAGCTCGACGCCGCCCAGACCATCCTGCGGCGCGCCGTCGAGGTCGACGCCACGGTCGCCCGCGAGGGCATGGAGTTCGGCGTCATCCGCCGCGAACTCGCGGTCGGCGGCCAGCTGGTGACCCTGCGCGGGCTCGGCGGCGAGGAGTACGAGGACATCTTCCTGCCGCTGCACGGCGAGTACCAGGCGCAGAACGCGGCCCTCGCGCTGGCCGCCGTCGAGGCCTTCTTCGGCGTCGGCGGCGCCCGCGGCGGGCAGCTCGACGCCGACAAGGTCCGCCAGGCGTTCTCCGGCGTCAGCTCCCCGGGCCGGCTGGAGGTCGTCCGGCGCAGCCCCACCATCGTCCTGGACGCCGCCCACAACCCGCACGGCGCCCGGGCCACCGTCGCCGCGCTCACCGAGTCCTTCGGCTTCACCCGCCTCGTCGGCGTCATCGGCACCAGCGGCGACAAGGACGTGGCCGGGCTGCTGGAGGCCTTCGAGCCGGTCCTCGCCGAGGTCGTCATCACCCGGAACTCCACCCACCGCGCGATGGACGTGGACGCGCTGGCCGCGCTCGCGGTCGAGATCTTCGGCGAGGAGCGCGTCCAGGTCGAGCCCCGGCTCGACGACGCCATCGCCGCCGCCGTCACCCTGGCCGAGGAGGAGGGCGACCTCGGCGGCGCCGGGGTGCTGGTCACCGGTTCGGTCATCACCGTGGGCGAGGCCCGCCTGCTGCTCGGGAGGAAGTGACGATGAGGACGCTCTGCTCCTCGACGCTGATCGGCGAGGCCCTCGTGGTGCTCTTCGCGGCACTGGTCGCGATGCAGCTCTCCGACGTGTCCAGCGCCGCGCTGTGGACGGTCAGCGGCGTCGCCATGGCGCTCTGCCTGCTGCTCTGCGGCATGATCAACCGCCCCGGCGCGGTGGCCGTCGGCTGGGCCCTGCAACTCGCGCTGGTCGCCAGCGGCTTCGTCGTGCCGACCATGTTCGGGCTCGGCGCGGTCTTCGCCGGCCTGTGGTGGTGCTCGGTGCACTACGGCCGCAAGATCGACGAGATCAAGGCCGCCAGGACCGCCGCCGCGGCGGCCTGAGGCGGTCCCGGACCGGGTCCGGGGCGTCCGCTCACGCAAGGTAACCTCTGCGGTAGTCGCACGGCGCACGCGGATCCGCGCGTGCGCGCCGATCCGCGTGCGCGCCGCATCCCATTCCTCCAGGAGACGCCCCGTGTCCCAGCGCACTCTCGTCCTGCTCAAGCCCGACGCCGTCAAGCGCGGCCTGGCCGGCGAGATCATCAGCCGCATCGAGCGCAAGGCCGGCTGGCGGCTCGCCGCCGTCGAGCTGCGCACCTTCGACCGGGCGACGCTGGAGCAGCACTACGCGGAGCACGTCGGCCGCCCGTTCTACGAGCCGCTGCTGGAGTTCATGACCTCCGGCCCGTCCATCGCCCTGATCGTCGAGGGCGAGGAGGCCATCGCCGGCATCCGGATGCTGGCCGGCGCCACCAACCCGCTGGAGGCCGGGGCCGGCACCATCCGCGGCGACTACGCGACGATCACCCGCGAGAACCTCATCCACGCCTCCGACTCGGTCGAGTCCGCGGAGCGCGAGATCAAGATCTTCTTCCCGGCCCACGCCTGATCCGACCGGGCGCGACGGCCACCAGGGACCTTCGGAATGCCCCGGTCGGGACCATTGGCCCGGCCGGGGCATTCTTATCGGGAAATAGGGAACCAGGCCCTCCGACACGGCGTCCCAATGCCCGGAGAAGCGATCACGCCCCGGACAATGGACGGTATGCCCCACGTCGACCTCCGTGCCGACCGGCGTGACTACGATGGACGCGACTCACGGGCCCGGTAAGGCAGCTCAACTGGTCGCCGCCCACATGTGGGCGCGCACACCGTCAACCCCACAAGACTCCGAGCCCGGGAAAGGCACCCCACCCCATGGCGAGCAACCTGTCGTTCATCGGCCGCGACTTGGCGATCGACCTCGGAACTGCCAACACGCTGGTGTACGTCAGGGGCAAGGGCATCGTCCTCAACGAGCCGTCCGTGGTCGCGGTCAACACCAACACCGGGGGCATCCTCGCCGTCGGCTCCGAGGCCAAGAAGATGATCGGCCGCACTCCCGGCAACATCGTGGCCATCCGCCCGCTCAAGGACGGCGTGATCGCCGACTTCGAGATCACCGAGCGGATGCTGCGCTACTTCATCCTCAAGGTGCACCGCCGCCGCTTCCTCGCCCGCCCCCGGGTCGTCGTCTGCGTCCCCTCCGGCATCACCGGCGTCGAGCGGCGCGCCGTCATCGAGGCCTCCCTGCAGGCCGGCTGCCGCCAGGTGCACATCATCGAGGAGCCGATGGCCGCGGCCATCGGCGCCGGGCTGCCCGTCCACGAGCCCACCGGCAACATGGTCGTCGACATCGGCGGCGGCACCACCGAGGTCGCCGTCATCTCGCTCGGCGGCATCGTCACCGCGCAGTCCATCCGGGTCGCCGGCGACGAGCTGGACAACGCCATCGTCCAGCACATCAAGAAGGAGTACTCGCTGCTCCTCGGCGAGCGCAGCGCCGAACAGATCAAGATGAGCATCGGCTCCGCCTTCGGCCTGGAGGGCGAGAAGGACGAGCACGCCGAGATCCGCGGCCGCGACCTCGTCAGCGGCCTGCCCAAGACCGTCGTCATCTCCGCCGCCGAGGTCCGCGAGGCCATCGACGAGCCGGTCAACTCGATCATCGACGCCGTCAAGACCACCCTCGACCAGTGCCCGCCCGAGCTGGCCGGCGACGTCATGGACCGGGGCATCGTGCTCACCGGCGGCGGCGCGCTGCTCCGCGGCATGGACGAGCGGCTGCGCCGGGAGACCGGCATGCCGATCCACATCGCGGAGAACCCGCTGGACTCCGTCGCACTCGGCTCCGGCAAGTGCGTCGAGGAGTTCGAGGCGCTCCAGCAGGTGCTCGACGCCGCGCCGCGCCGCTGAGCAGTACCGACACACCAGCCGAACTGACGGGCCCCCGCCCGGGTCCACAGCCCGGGGCCGGCGGCCAGGGGTACGAAGGGGCAGTACCAGCACCGTGAGGGACACACGAGAGAGCCGGCTACTGCTCATCCTGCTGGTGGCCGTCGCCTTCGCACTGATCACCGTCGACATCAAGGGCGGTGAGAGCTCCCCGCTCGGCGGCGCCCGGCGCGCGGCCGCCGCCGTCCTCGGCCCGGTCGAACGCGGCGCCGCCACCGCCGTCGACCCGGTCGCCGACACCGTCCGGGCCTTCCGCGACGCCGCCTCGCACAGCGGGCGCACCGACCAGCTCGCCCGCGAGAACACCGAACTGCGGCAGAAGCTCGCCTCCTCCGACATGGCCGGCGGACGCACCAAGCAGCTCGACGACCTGCTGCGCACCGCCGGCGCCGGCGGATACACCGTCAAGGCCGCGCAGACCATCGCGATCGGCCCGGCCCAGGGCTTCTCCTGGACCATCACCATCGACGCCGGCAGCGACGACGGCCTCACCCGCGACATGACCGTCGTCAACGGCCAGGGCCTGGTCGGCCGGATCACCACTGTCGCCCCGACCACCGCCACCGTGCTACTCGCCTCCGACCCCGGCTTCACCGCCGGCACCCGGCTGGAGGCCACCGGCGAGATCGGCTTCGCGGCCGGCGGCGGCACCAGCGCCATGAAGGTCTCGCTGCTCAACGGAAAGGCCCAGGTCAAGGAGGGCGACCGACTGGTCACCTTCGGCTCGCAGAGCGGCCGCCCGTTCGTCCCCGGCGTCCCGGTCGGCAAGGTCGTCCACGTCGAGGCCAACCCCGGCCAGCTCACCAAGACGGTCCTGGTCGAGCCCTTCGTCCAGTTCACCCGGCTCGACCTGGTCGGCGTGGTCGTCGTCCCGCCGCGCACCGACCCGCGCGACGCCGTCCTGCCGCCCGCCCCCGCGCCGGCCGGCCAGGGCCAGGCCGCGCCGGCGGCGCCCGCCGGACCGGCCGTGCCCCTCGTCCCCGCCGCCCCGGCCGCCCTCCCGCCCGCCACGCCCACTGGGGGGAACTGAGCCATGCGCCTCGCCCGCATCCCCGTCTCCGCCGTCCTGATCCTGCTCGGCCTGCTGCTCCAGGTCAGCGTCTTCGGCCGGCTGCAACTGCCCGGGGCCACCCCCGACATACTGCTGCTCGTGGTCGTCGGCCTCGCCATGGTCTACGGTCCCACCGGCGGCTGCCTGGTCGGCTTCGCGGCCGGCCTGCTCGCCGACCTCGCCCCGCCGTCCGACCACGCCATCGGCCGCTACGCGCTGGTGCTCTGCCTGATGGGCTACGCCGCCGGACTGCTGCGCCCCGAGCACGGCCGGCAGCGCTCGGTCTCCAGCTCGCTGCTGGTGGTGGCGGGCGCCGCGATCGCGTCCACCTTGCTGTACGCGATGGTCGGCGCGCTGGTCGGCGACACCGCCGCCCGGCACGTCGGGCTCGGCCAGCTGGTGTTCACCGCGCTGCTCTACGACCTGCTGCTCGCCCCCTTCGTGGTGCCCGTCGTGATGCTGGTCGCCCGCCGCTTCGGCAAGGACCCGCTGGCCGTCGCCGATGACGACGAGGGCGGCCCCGGGCTCGGCACCCTGGCCCGCTACCGCACCACCCGCGACGCCGGGAACGGCCCGGCCTACAAGAAGAAGCGCCTGCTCGGCGCGGGAAAGCGCCCGTAGCCCCCCGCCCCGACCGGCCCGCCCGCCCTGTCCTGTTCTGTTTTGGAGCGCACGAGACGTGAGCAACATCCCCGAGACCGGCCGTACCCGGCGGGTGACGATCCGTCTGGTGGTGCTGCAGATCCTGGTGCTCTCGCTGCTCGCCACCCTCGGCGGACGGCTGTGGTACCTGCAGATCCGCAACGCCAGCGTCTACACCGCCAAGGCGACCGGCAACCACATCCGCGAGGTCGTCGAACCGGCCGTGCGCGGCGAGATCCTGGACGCCTCCGGCCGCATCCTCGCCGGCAACGAGACCAAGCTGGTCGTCTCGGTCAGCCGCACCTCGCTGCTCCAGCAGAAGGACGGCGGCAAGGCGGTGCTGACCCGGCTCGCCGACGTGCTCGGTATGCCGGCCAAGGACGTCCAGGAGAAGGTCCGGCTCTGCGACGCCAAGACCCCGCAGCCCTGCTGGAACGGCTCGCCCTACCAGCCGATCCCGGTCACCAAGGACGCGACCACCCAGCAGGCCATGCAGATAATGGAGCGCCGGGAGGACTTCCCCGGGATCACCGCCCAGCCCACCGCCGTGCGCCACTACACCGGCGTCGAGGGCGCCAACCTCGCCCAGGTGCTCGGCTACCTCTCGCCGGTCACCGACGAGGAGGTCTCCAAGACCGCCGAGCAGGCGGGCCTGGACCGCTACCTGCCGGCCGACCAGATCGGCCGCGCCGGGCTGGAGTCCGTCTACGACCGCGACCTGCGGGGCACCGCCGGCATCACCAAGCTGGAGGTGGACAACCTCGGGCGGGTCATCGGCACCGCCGACCAGGCCGCCCCGCAGACCGGCAACAACCTGGTGACCAGCATCGACGCCCGGGTGCAGAAGGTCGTCGAGGACAACCTGGCGCAGGCGATGGCCGACGCCCGCAAGACCTTCGACAAGGTCACCAACCGCAACTACGAGGCCGACTCCGGCGCCGCCGTCGTGATGGACGTGCACACCGGGCGGATCGTGGCGATGGCCAGCGCCCCCACCTACGACCCCAACCTGTGGCAGGGCGGCATCAGCGGCAAGGACTACCAGGCGCTGACCAGCAAGGAGTCCAACTTCCCGCTGCTGAACCGGGCCATACAGGGGCAGTCGGCCCCCGGCTCGACGTTCAAGGTCATCTCCACCACCGCCGCCGTCCAGGCCGGCTACTCGCTGGACGGCCGCTACGACTGCCCGAAGAGCATGACCATCGGCGGCCGCGAGTTCAAGAACTTCGAGAGCGAGAGCTTCGGGGCGATCTCCCTGGAGCGGGCCCTGGAGGTCTCCTGCGACACCGTCTTCTACGGCCTGGCCTACGACCAGTGGATGAAGGACGGCGGCATCAAGCCGAAGAAGGAGCCGGGCGACTTCTTCTTCAAGACCGCCCACGAGTTCGGCCTCGGCGCCAAGACCGGCATCGACCTGCCGAGCGAGGTCACCGGCCGGATCCCGGACCGCCAGTGGAAGCAGTCCTTCTACGACAACAACAAGGACGCCTGGTGCCGGCAGGCGGAGAAGGGCGGCACCAGCTTCTCCGACCAGATCGCCCGGGAGAACTGCGTCGACGGTTACCAGATGCGCGCCGGTGACGCCGTCAACTTCGCGATCGGCCAGGGCGACACCCTGGTCACCCCGATCCAGATGGCCCGGATCTACGCGGCGCTCGCCAACGGCGGCACCTTCTACCGCCCGACCGTCGCCAAGGCCGTGATGAGCCCGAGCGGGGAGCTCGTCCGCGAGATCGCCCCGCACGAGGACGGCCGCCTGCCCGGTGACCAGAAGCTGCTCGGCTACATCGACCAGGCCACCGCGGGCGTCGTCACCAGCGGCACCGCCGCCTGGAAGTTCACCGGCGCGGGCTGGCCGCAGGGCAAGATCGAGCTGCACGCCAAGACCGGCACCGCCGAGGTCGAGGGCAAGCAGACCACCTCGTGGCTGACCACCTACAGCCGCGACTACGCGGTCGTGATGACGATAAGCCAGGGCGGCACCGGCTCCGGCGGCTCCGGCGACGCGATCCGGCGGATCTACCAGTCGCTGTACGGCGTCGACGACAAGGGCAACGTCGACCAGGGCAAGGCGCTGCTGCCCGCGCCGCAGGCCGAGCTGCCGAAGTTCAACCCGGACGGCACCGCGATCATCAAGCCGGCCTCGTTCGGCACCGGCACCGGGCTCGGCGATCCCGGGGTGAGCGGCGGCTCGCCGCGGGTCTTCCTGGACCCGGCGCAGCCCGGCGGCGGCGCCGCCCCGGTGCTCGTGGCGGCGGCGGACGCGGTCGAACCCACCCGCTCCACCGGAAGGGGCCGGGCATGACCTCCTACGGCTCGTACCGTCAGCTGCGGTTCGCGCCGCAGCGCGGCGGGGTGCCCAAGTCGATGGCCAAGGACTCCCCGCTGTGGCGGATCGACTGGATACTGCTGCTGGCCGCGGTGGTCCTCTCGCTGGGCAGCTCGCTGCTGGTCTGGTCGGCGACCCGCGGGCGCGACACGCTCACCCACGGCGACCCGCAGTACTTCCTGTTCCGGCACCTGACCAACGTCCTGATCGGGGCCGTGCTCTGCGCGGTGGTGATAGCGATAGGGAGCCGGCGGTTCCGGACGGTCGTGCCGTTCCTGTACGCCGGCGTGATCGTGCTGCTGCTGGCCACGCTGAGCCCGCTCGGCTCGACCATCAACGGCCAGCACTCCTGGATCCAGCTGGGCGGCGGCTTCTCGGTGCAGCCGGCCGAGTTCGCCAAGCTGGCGATCGTGCTGTCGATGGCGGTCGTGCTGTCCGACCAGGTGGACGCGGGGGAGCGGGAGTTCCCGGCGGACAAGGCGGTGTTCCGCGGGCTGGTCTGGGCGACGCTGCCGATGGCCATAGTGATGCTGATGCCGGACGCCGGCTCGGTGATGGTGATGGCCGTCATCGTGCTCGGCATCCTGCTGGCCTCCGGCGCGGCCAACCGCTGGGTGTTCGGGCTGATCCTGGCCGGCGTCGGCGGCTGCGTGGCGATCTGGAAGCTCGGGGTGCTGAGCAAGTACCAGATCGACCGCTTCGCGGCCTTCGCCAACCCGGCGCTCGACCCGTCCGGGGTCGGCTACAACACCGCGCAGGCCCGGATCGCGATCGGCTCCGGCGGGCTGACCGGCAAGGGCCTGTTCCACGGGACGCAGACCACCGGGCAGTTCGTGCCGGAGCAGCAGACCGACTTCGTGTTCACGGTGGCCGGCGAGGAGCTGGGCTTCCTCGGGGCGATGGCGATCATCGTGCTGCTCGGCGTGGTGCTGTGGCGGGCCTGCCGGATCGCCCGCCAGGCCACCGACCTGTACGGCACCATCGTGGCTGCCGGGGTGGTCGCCTGGTTCGCCTTCCAGGGCTTCGAGAACATAGGGATGTGCCTGGGCATCATGCCGGTGGCCGGCATCCCGCTGCCGTTCGTCTCCTACGGGGGCTCGTCGATGTTCTCGACCTGGGTGGCGATCGGGCTGCTGCAGGCGGTGCAGAGCCAGCGGCCGATAGCGGCCTGAGCACGCCGTCGCGGCCGTCGGGGCCGGTCCGGGGATTCCCGGGCCGGCCCTTCGCGCGTCCGGCGGCCCGCGCCCACCGGACAGGCGTGATGGATAATCAGATCATTGGTCGGCGGATGGATCAGGGGTGGGCGATGACCGGGGCCGGGCGGGCGGGGGAGCCGGGGGAGCAGTGGTTCGACCCGGCGGACGAGCGGCTCGGCTGGGACGGCGTCTGCGGCTTCGAGCGGAACGGCGGGACCGTGCTGCCGCTGCGGGCGCCGGCGGAACGGATCGCCACCGCGCTCAGCGGCGACCTCATCAGGTTCGCCGCGCTGCCGGCCGGCGTCCGCTTCGCGGTGCGCACCGACGCGGCCCGGCTGCTGCTGGACCTGGAGGCGGAGGCGGGCGGTGCGCCCCTGGACGTCCTCGCCGACGGCGTGCTCGTCGACCGGCGGCGGCCGGGATCCGGCCGGACGCGGCTCGACGTCGCCCTGCCCGGCACCCCGGCCGACATCGAGGTCTGGCTCCCGCACCTGTCCCGCACCCGCCTCGCGGCCGTCGGCCTGCGCGGCCACCGGCTGCTGGAGCCGGTCGTGCGCACCGGCCCGCGCTGGACGGCCTACGGCAGCTCGCTGACGCACGCGATGTTCCCGCACGGGCCCTCCGAGAGCTGGACCGCGCTGCTCGCGCGCCGCAACGGCTGGCGGCTGCGCAACCTCGGCTTCATCGGACAGGCCTACCTGGACCAGCCGGTCGCCCGGATCGTCCGGGACACCCCCGCCGAGCTGATCACCCTGGAGATCGGCACCAACGCCTACATCGGGTCCGCCTTCACCGCCCGTAGCTGGGCCCCCGCGGTGTGCGGCTTCGTCGAGAC
Organism: Kitasatospora sp. NPDC057692; assembly: GCF_042799475.1. Classification (NCBI taxonomy): domain Bacteria; kingdom Bacillati; phylum Actinomycetota; class Actinomycetes; order Kitasatosporales; family Streptomycetaceae; genus Kitasatospora; species Kitasatospora sp. NPDC057692. The sequence continues at coordinate 27,314 of NZ_JBHVIV010000054.1, forward strand.
CATCCGCGACGGGCACCCGGACACGCCGATCGCGGTGATCTCCGCCCTGCCGTCGACGAAGCGCGAGCACGCCGTCAACGCCGCCGGACTGACCCTGGCCCTGATCCGCGACCTGACCGGCACCGCCGTGCGGATGCTCCAACGGCTCGGCGACCGGCGGCTCCACCTGGTCGACGGCCGCGACGTGCTGCCGCTCGCCGAGACGGACCGGCTGTACGCCGACGGCCTGCACCCGACCGCGGCCGGCGAGCACCGGCTGGCCGGCCTGGTCGAGCCGTACCTGCTGCCGCTGCTCGCCGCCTGAGCGGTCCCCCGGGGCGCTACCCCGGGGGCAGCAGGAGGTCGGCGGCGGCGAACACCGCCCGGGTCTGGTGGGCGACCTGGGTCTCCACCGGCACCCAGCGGGCGCCCAGCCGGTGCAGGCCCTCCAGGCTCGCCGCCGCGATCCCCCGGGCCCGCGCCCGGGCCGCGTCCGCCGCCGGGCCGCCGCAGTCCGCGAGCAGCCGCAGCAGCATCGAGGCGATCCGCAGCGGCACCCGCTCGGCCGCGATCCGCGCCGCGGTCACCCGGGACACCGTCAGCGGCGACGAGCACCAGTCGGCCAGCCAGTCGTCCACCACCGGGCGGCAGACCGCCAGGTTGAACTCGACGGCGCGCAGCAGCGGCCCGTACGCCACCCCCGCGTGCGGCGGGACCAGCGGCAGCAGCGCGGTCAGCTCCGCGACCCGGCCGCCCAGCCGGTCGGCGCAGGCCCCGACGGCGGCCCGCACGTCCGGCGCCGGGCGGGCGTCGCCCACCGCGTCGATCGCCCACATCGGGACCTCCAGCACCGCCGTGGTGCCGCCGTACCGGCCCGCGTACGACCAGGTGGACAGCTCCGGGCGGTCCGGCAGCGGCTGCCGGCGGCGCCCCGGCCCCGGCATCACGTAGCTGCCGGGGGCCGGGCTGTCCCAGCCGACCGCGTCGTAGGAGTCGACGTCCAGCGGGATGCCGCCGCGCGCCACCGAGCGGGCGAAGCGGTCGGCCAGGGCCGGCAGCGGCCGGGTGAGCTGCACGAAAGCCCCGCCGAAGTCCACGCCGTGCAGCGAGCACTGGAGCACCGGCCGCAGCTCGTCGATCAGCCCGGTGAGCACCCGGCTCTCCGGCATCGGGGCCAGCGGGCCGTCCGGGTGCGGCAGCAGCTCCGGTTGCTCGTGGAAGGCCGGGCGGAAGAAGTGCTCGTAGTGCCGGGCCGCGGTGAGCGGGCCGTGCAGCCAGCCCTCGTTGAGCGCGGCGCCGTCCGGGTCCAGGCAGAGCAGGACGTGCCAGCCGACCCCCGGCCGGGGCGGCAGCTCCAGGACCCGCTCGGCCAGCCGGACGGCGGCGGCCAGGCCGACCGGCTCGTTGGGGTGCGGCCCGCCGACGGCCAGCACGGTGTGCTCGCCGCCGTCCACCGAGAGCAGCACCAGCGGGCGTCCCGCCCGGGAGCGTCCCACCTCGCGGACCCGGCAGCGCCCGGGGTGGCGGCGGGCCAGCCGGTGGGCCGCGGCGATCGCGCGCGCCACCGTCGGATAGGTCCCGGTGTCGTGGCGAGGGGCTTCGGTACGGCGCGTCCGCCGGCCCGTGTCGGTCATGGCTCTCCTGTCCTCGGGGGCGGGCGGGGCGGCGCGGTCGGGGGCCTCGGCCGGGAGCGCGGCGCGGGGTCGCGCCGGGCCCTCCCGGCACGGCCGGTGCGCGCGCGGCCAACTCCCTCGTTCCGGGGACGCACAGGACCTTCCGGTGGAGCCTTGCCAGTACCGCACGCGCCCTCGGAGCGTGTCAACAGTCGTCGGGCACCGGCGGTGGGGCCGCGGTGGGCTCGCGGTCGGGCGCCGGTGGGGCCGCGTTCACGTGCCGTGATCCCCCGCCCCGGCCCGCGGAAACCCGTCCCCGAGGGGTCGTCCCCGAACTCCCGGCCGGGCCGGGGGCCGCGGCGGTTCGGCTACCCTTGAGGGTCACCCCTCCCAGCCGTCGCCCCCGCGGAGTGCGCGGCGGTCCCGAACGTCGTAAGGGTTCCTAGTACTCATGACTGTCGAATCGGTCTTCCCACGCCTGGAGGCCCTCCTCCCGCACGTCCAGAAGCCGATCCAGTACGTCGGCGGCGAGCTCAACTCGACCGTCAAGGACTGGGACGCCTGCGACGTGCGCTGGGCGCTGATGTACCCCGACGCCTACGAGGTGGGCCTGCCCAACCAGGGCGTCATGATCCTCTACGAGGTGCTCAACGAGCAGGAGGGCGTCCTCGCCGAGCGCACCTACAGCGTCTGGCCGGACCTCGAGGCGCTGATGCGCGAGCACGGCGTCCCCCAGTTCACCGTGGACGCCCACCGGCCGGTGCGCGCCTTCGACGTGTTCGGGCTCTCCTTCTCCACCGAGCTCGGCTACACCAACATGCTGGCCGCGCTCGAACTGGCCGGCATCCCGCTGGCCGCCCGCGACCGGACCGACGAGGACCCGGTCGTGCTGGCCGGCGGCCACGCCGCGTTCAACCCCGAGCCGATCGCGGACTTCATCGACTGCGCGGTCATCGGCGACGGCGAGCAGGCCGTGCTCGACATCACGAAGATCGTCCGGGAGTGGAAGGCCGAGGGGCGCCCCGGCGGGCGCGACGAGCTGCTGCTGCGCCTGGCGCGCACCGGCGGCGTCTACGTGCCGAAGTTCTACGACGTCGAGTACCTGGCCGACGGCCGGATCGGGCGCGTCGTGCCGAACGCCCCCGGCGTGCCGTGGCGGGTGTCCAAGCACACCGTGATGGACCTCGACGAGTGGCCCTACCCGAAGCAGCCGCTCGTCCCGCTCGCCGAGACCGTCCACGAGCGGATGTCCGTGGAGATCTTCCGCGGCTGCACCCGCGGCTGCCGCTTCTGCCAGGCCGGCATGATCACGCGCCCCGTGCGGGAGCGAAGCATCACCGGCATCGGCGAGATGGTCGAGCGCGGGCTCAAGGCGACCGGTTTCGAGGAGGTCGGCCTGCTGTCGCTGTCCTCCGCGGACCACACCGAGATCGCCGACGTCGCCAAGGGCCTGGCCGACCGCTACGCCGAGGACAAGATCGGCCTGTCGCTGCCGTCCACCCGCGTCGACGCCTTCAACATCGACCTCGCCAACGAGCTCAGCCGCAACGGCCGCCGCTCCGGTCTCACCTTCGCCCCCGAGGGCGGCAGCGAGCGGATGCGCAAGGTGATCAACAAGATGGTGTCGGAGGAGGACCTCATCCGCACCGTCGCCACCGCCTACGGCAACGGCTGGCGCCAGGTGAAGCTGTACTTCATGTGCGGCCTGCCCACCGAGACCGACGAGGACGTGCTCCAGATCGGCGAGATGGCGAAGAACGTCATCCAGAAGGGCCGCGAGGTCACCGGCCAGAACGACATCCGCTGCACCGTCTCCATCGGCGGGTTCGTGCCCAAGCCGCACACCCCGTTCCAGTGGGCCCCGCAGCTGTCCGCCGAGGCCACCGACGCCCGCCTGGCCAAGCTGCGCGACTCGATCCGCGGCGACCGCAAGTACGGCAAGAACATCGGCTACCGCTACCACGACGGCAAGCCCGGCATCGTCGAGGGCCTGCTCTCCCGCGGCGACCGCCGGGTCGGCGCGATCATCCGCGCGGTCTACGAGGACGGCGGCCGCTTCGACGGCTGGCGCGAGCACTTCTCCTACGACCGCTGGATGGCCGCCGCGGACAAGGGCCTGGCCGGCACCGGCGTCGACGTCGACTGGTACACCACCCGCGAGCGCGGCTACGAGGAGGTCCTGCCCTGGGACCACCTGGACAGCGGCCTCGACAAGGACTGGCTCTGGGAGGACTGGCAGGACGCCCTTGAGGAGGTCGAGGTCGACGACTGCCGCTGGACCCCGTGCTTCGACTGCGGCGTCTGCCCGCAGCTCGGACTCGATATCCAGATCGGCCCCACCGGCAAGAAGCTCCTCCCGCTCACCGTGGTGAACAAGTAGCAGCAATACTGAGGCCCCGGGAAGATGTATCTAGATGTATCTTCCCGGGGCCTCCGTGTATGTATCGAATCTGGCGAGTGTTAAATTTTCAGTGGCTGATTCGATGTTGATCCGGATCGGCCTGTGTGAGCCGACGGAGGCGGAGCTGCTGTACCCGGCGCGCTCCGCGAAGCACTACACGGACCTGAAGGACGCTCTGGCGGAGATGTACGTGTGGCGTCCTGTCCCGGACGACGCGTGGCGTCAACTGCTCGCGCTGCAGCGGTCCCTGGCGGAGGCGGGGCAGCACAGGTCGGCCGGGATCCCGGACCTGCTGGTCGTTGTCACGGCGCTGCACCACGGGCTGACCGTGCTGCACTACGACCGGGACTTCGAGACCATCGCCAAGCACACCGAACTCAGGACCCGATGGCTCGCGGAGCCCGGGTCGCTGGTCTGAGGGCCCCGGTCCGACCGGGGGCGGGGCGAGGGGTGGGCGGGGGCGCGTACCCTTTGAGGTGACAGCGTCCGGACAGTGGCGGGAAGAACGCCGCCGCTGCGGACGGGGACAACCTGACGAAGGACTGAGCGACCCTGGCACGCCGTACGCCCGACGGTCCGCCGCCCGCGCCGACGGTGCAGCGGATCCGTCTCCGCTACACCAAGCGCGGCCGGCTCCGCTTCACCAGCCACCGCGACTTCCAGCGCGCCTTCGAGCGCGCCCTGCGCCGGTCGGCGGTGCCGATGGCCTACTCGGCCGGCTTCACCCCGCACCCCAAGGTGTCCTACGCCAACGCCGCGCCGACCGGCGTGGCCAGCGAGGCGGAGTACCTGGAGATCGGGCTCGCCGCCCCGCGCGACCCGGAGGAGCTGCGCGCCCAGCTGGACGCGTCGCTGCCCGGGGGCCTCGACGTGATCGACGCGGTCGAGGTGCGCACGTCCAACTTCGTGGAGCGCCTCGAGGCCTCCGAATGGCAGGTCCGGCTCGACGGCGTCGAGCCGGCGGAGGCGGGCCGCGCGATCGCGGCGTTCCTCGCCGAGGAGCGGGTCGAGGTCGAACGCCTCACCAAGAACGGCGTCCGGGTCTTCGACGCGCGCGGCGCGGTGGCGGCTCTCGACCTGCTCCCGCCGCAGGTCGACGGCGGTGCGGACACGGCGGGCGAAGAGGCCCGCGATGTTCGGACCGGGCGTCCCTGTGCGATACTGCGCCTGGTAGTACGACACGCCACACCCGCCGTACGACCCGACGACGTGTTGTCCGGTCTCCGTGCGACGGCCGACCTGGCGCCGCCGGTCCCCGCAGAGGTGACCAGGCTGGCGCAGGGGCCGCTCGACGAGGGGACCGGCACGGTGACCGACCCGTTGGCGCTCGACCGCGCCGCGGCCCCGGCCGGCCCTGTGGCCACCGGCGAGCCGCGCGCAACCGCGTCCGCCTAGCGGGCGGAGGCCGGGTCCAGTTCCCCACTGGGCCCGCTGGTCCTCCAGGCCCCCGCGGCTCCCCAGGGGAGCGAGCGTCGTCGAAGCACAGGCCGGCCTCTTGCGGCCCGCCGACCCGGACGGTCGGTGGGCCCGAGGACCCCGTCCGGGAGCCACCCGGGGTTGGGGAACGGCGCAGCTTGGGAAAACCTCAGAAGACTGGTCAGACCAGAAGACTTTCGACACCCCGCCGAGTGCGGGGCGCCGCGCGACTACGAGCCCCTGTGCGGCCTCGCGTCCGCACGGCGGCACCGTGAAGGGTCCGGCCCGAGCATCGTCGCGATGCCGGCCGGCCACCGGTGCCGAGCCGTGCCCGGATGCGGAGCCCGGGGGCCTGACGGGAGATCCACCCGCATGCTCGAGAACACCGATCCGCAGCAGTCTGCGGCAACGGAACAGAACGACACCGCCACCGGCGGCGACGGCGCGTCCGCCGCGCCGCCGCGCCGGCGCCGCCGGGCGGTCTCCCGCCCGGCCGGAGCGCCGCAGGGCGCGGCCGCGGAGGCCGCCGAGACGGTCATCGCGGCCGAGTCCGAGGTGAAGCCGGCCGAGGCGCCGGCCGCCGAGGCGCCCGCGGCCGAGCCGGTCGCGGAGAAGCCGGTGCGCGCCCGCCGCACCCGCAAGCGCGCCGAGGCGCCCGCCGGTGCGCCCGAGGACACCGCCATCGTGGTCACCGCGCCGGACGCCGGCGAGACGGTGGTCGAGGCCGCCAAGGCGCCGAAGGCCGCCAAGGCGGAGAAGACGGAGAAGGCCGAGGCCGCCGAGAAGGCGGAGAAGCCCGTGCGGGCCCGCCGGACCCGCAAGAAGGCCGAGGCCGCGCCGGTCGAGGAGCCGGTGCAGGCCGTCGCCGAGCCCGAGCCCGTCGTCGCCCCCGCCGCCGAGCCGGCCGCCGTCGAGGCGTCGGCCGTCGAGGCGCCCGCCGAGGAGGCCCCGGCCGCCCCGGCGCGCCGTACCCGCCGCCGCCGGGTGGTCGAGGCCGCCCCGGTGGTCGAGTCCGCGCCCGCCGCCGAGGAGCCGGAGGCCGAGGAGCCCGCCGCCGAGCCGGCCGCCGTCGAGGCACCGGCCGTCGAGGCGCCCGCCGCCGAGCAGCCCGCGCCGGCCGCCGAGGCCGAGCCGCCGCACCGGGTGCGCCGCCGCGCGGTCCGCCCGTCCACCGCGATCTTCCAGGCGCCGGTCTTCCAGGAGCCCGCCCCCTACGTCGCCCCGAGCGCCCCCGCGGCCGCGCCGGCCGCCCCGCAGCCGGTCGCCGCCGAGGCGCCCGCCGCGCCCGCCGCGCCCGCCGTGTCGGGGGAGCCCGAGGAGGACGAGGAGTTCGAGTACAGCGGCGTCGGCCGCCGCCGCCGCGTCCGCACCTCGGTGCGGGTGCAGACCCCGGCGCGCTCGAAGGCCGCCGCGAAGCCGGTCGCCGCGAAGCCGGTCGTCGAGAAGCCCGCCGCCGTGAAGCCCGCCGCCGCGAAGCCCGTGGTGGAGGAGGCGCCCGTCGAGGCGCCCGCCGCCGTCGAGGCCCCCGCCACCGGCCCCGAGGCCGAGGACGAGTGGGAGGACGGCCGCCCGTCGCGCCGCCGCCGCCGGGGCGGCCGCCGCCGCCGTCGCGGTGAGGCCGAGGAGGCCGAGGAGGCCGAGACCGAGCAGCCCGCCGCCGAGGAGCCGGCCGTCGGCGACGAGGACGACGAGGACGACGACCTGGCCGCCGGCCTGTCCTCGTCCCGCCGCCGTCGCCGCCGTCGCCGCCGCAGCGGTGAGGCCGGCGCCGTCGAGGTCGCCGAGACCACCGAGGACGGCGTCCGCACGGTGGTGAAGGTGCGCGAGCCGCGCCGCCGCTCCACCGAGCCGTCCTTCGACCCGGACGAGGTGCAGTCCATCAAGGGCTCCACCCGCCTGGAGGCCAAGAAGCAGCGCCGCCGTGAGGGCCGCGAGCTGGGCCGCCGCCGGGTGCCGATCATCACCGAGGCCGAGTTCCTGGCCCGCCGGGAGTCGGTCGAGCGCGTCATGGTGGTGCGCCAGAACGGCCAGCGCACCCAGATCGGCGTCCTCGAGGACGGCGTGCTCGTCGAGCACTACGTCAACAAGGAGCAGGCCACCTCGTACGTCGGCAACGTCTACCTGGGCAAGGTCCAGAACGTGCTGCCGTCGATGGAGGCCGCGTTCGTCGACATCGGCAAGGGCCGCAACGCGGTGCTGTACGCCGGCGAGGTCAACTTCGGCGCGCTCGGCGGCCACGGCGGCCCGCGCCGGATCGAGTCGGTGCTGAAGTCCGGCCAGTCCGTGCTGGTGCAGGTCTCCAAGGACCCGATCGGCCACAAGGGCGCCCGCCTGACCAGCCAGATCTCGCTGCCCGGCCGCTACCTGGTCTACGTGCCCGAGGGCTCGATGACCGGCATCTCCCGCAAGCTGCCGGAGAACGAGCGCGCCCGCCTGAAGCAGATCCTCAAGAAGATCGTCCCGGACGACGCGGGCGTCATCGTGCGCACCGCCGCCGAGGGCGCCTCCGAGGAGGAGCTGACCCGGGACGTCCAGCGGCTGCAGCAGCAGTGGGAGGACATCCAGAAGAAGGCCGCGACCGGCAACGCCCCGGCGCTGCTGTACGGCGAGCCGGACATGACCGTCCGGGTCGTCCGCGACATCTTCAACGAGGACTTCACCAAGGTCATCGTCTCCGGCAACGAGGCGTGGAACACCATCCACGACTACGTCTCCAACGTGGCCCCGGACCTCGCCGGCCGGCTCCAGCGGTGGACCTCCGAGGTGGACGTGTTCGCCACCTACCGGATCGACGAGCAGCTGATGAAGGCGCTGGACCGCAAGGTCTGGCTGCCCAGCGGCGGTTCGCTGGTGATCGACCGCACCGAGGCGATGGTCGTCATCGACGTCAACACCGGGAAGTTCGTCGGCCAGGGCGGCAACCTGGAGGAGACGGTCACCCGGAACAACATCGAGGCGGCCGAGGAGATCGTGCGCCAGCTGCGGCTGCGCGACCTCGGCGGCATCATCGTGATCGACTTCATCGACATGGTCCTGGAGTCCAACCGCGACCTGGTGCTGCGCCGCCTGCTGGAGTGCCTGGGCCGGGACCGGACCAAGCACCAGGTGGCCGAGGTCACCTCGCTGGGCCTGGTGCAGATGACCCGCAAGCGGGTCGGCCAGGGGCTGCTGGAGTCCTTCTCCGAGCCCTGCGTGCACTGCAACGGCCGCGGTGTGATCGTCCACATGGAGCAGCCGAGCGCCCACGTGCACGCCGGTGGCGGCGCGGCCGCCGTCGAGGCGGGTGCGGGCGGCGGCAAGCGCCGGCGCCGGGGCAAGGGCGGCGCGGCGCACGAGGAGCCGCAGGCCGTCGAGCCGGTGGAGGCCGTCGAGGCCGCCGCCGAGGCAGTCGTCGAGGCCGTCGAGGCGCCGGTCCGCGAGGAGATCGAGGGCCAGCTGGCGATCGAGGTCCCGGGTGTCGAGGAGCCGCCGGCCGAGGCCGCGGCCGTCGAGGCCCCGGTCGAGCCGGCGCCCGCCGGCACGCCCACCGGGCGGCCCCGCCGCCGGGCGGTGCGCAAGGCCACGGCCCCGGCCGGCGCGCCGGGCGAGGCGGAGATCGTGGTGCTGCAGGCCAAGGCCGAGGCGGCGCTGGAGTCGGCCCTCGCGGCCGTCAGCCCGGCCGCGCAGGCCGCGGTCGAGGAGGAGCCGGTCGAGGCGGCCGTCGTCGAGGCGGTGGCCGAGCCGGCCGCCGTCGAGGCCGAGGCCCCCGCCGAGCCGGTCACCGAGGCCCCCGCCGAGGAGGCCGCCGCCGAAGCCGCCGCCGAGCCGGCCGCGGCCGAGGAGCCCGCCGAGGAGGCGCCGGCGCCGAAGAAGCGGGCGGCCCGCAAGACCGCCGCCAAGAAGACCACCGCCGCCAAGAAGACGGCGACGGCGGCGAAGAAGACCACCGCCCGCAAGACCGCCACCAAGCGGACGAGCGCGGCGGCCAAGAAGGCGGCGGCCGCCGAGGGTGATACGGCGGCCGAGTAGTGCCCGGCCCGGGGCGGACACCCTCCGCCCCGGGCCCGTACGGGCCGGTTTGCCCCCGGGGCGGCCGGTCCGTATTCTTGACCACTGGCGTGTCTACGCCTTGCTCCCGAGCACATCACCTCCCGGGTCTCGCAAGAGTCCTGCGGGAGAGGTCCCCTGTGTCCGTACCCAGGTGGCTGGCATCAGGAGCTCCGACCGAGTTGGGAAAGTAGGTACCGCATGTACGCGATCGTTCGCGCAGGCGGCCGCCAGCACAAGGTCGCCGTCGGCGACGTGCTGGAGATCGACCGTATCGAGGCCAAGCCGGGTGACTCGGTGGAGCTCTCCACCATCCTGGTGGTCGACGGCGAGGCCGTCACCTCCGACCCGTGGGTGCTGGCCGGCGTCAAGGCCCACGCCGAGGTCGTCGACCAGACCAAGGGTGACAAGATCGTCATCCTGCGCTACAAGAACAAGACGGGCTACCGCCGTCGCCAGGGTCACCGCCAGCAGCACACCGCGGTGCGCATCACCAGCATCGACTCGGTCAAGTAAGGGGATAGCCAGATGGCACACAAGAAGGGCGCAAGCTCTACCCGCAACGGCCGTGACTCGAACGCCCAGCGCCTCGGCGTGAAGCGCTTCGGCGGCCAGGTCGTCTCCGCCGGCGAGATCATCGTCCGCCAGCGCGGCACCCACTTCCACCCGGGTGCCGGTGTCGGCCGCGGTGGCGACGACACCCTGTTCGCGCTGACCGCCGGTGCCGTGCAGTTCGGCACCCGCCGCGGCCGCAAGGTCGTCAACGTCGTGGCCGTCGAGGCCTGAGTCACCTGACTCACACTGAAGGGTGGGCCGGAATGTTCCGGTCCACCCTTCGCGCTTTACCGCAGGCAGAACCATTTTCTTCGCATCGGAGGCACTTCCATGACCACCTTCGTGGACCGCGTCGAGCTCCACGTCGCCGCGGGAAGCGGGGGCCACGGCTGCGCCTCCGTGCACCGCGAGAAGTTCAAGCCGCTCGGCGGCCCGGACGGCGGCAACGGTGGTGAGGGCGGCAGCGTCATCCTCACCGTCGACGCGCAGGTCACCACCCTGCTCGAGTACCACCACTCGCCCAAGCGCAAGGCCACCAACGGCAAGCCCGGCGCCGGCGGCCACCGCACCGGCGCCGACGGCCAGGACCTCGTCCTCGCCGTGCCGGACGGCACCGTGGTCCTCGACAAGCAGGGCAACGTGCTCGCCGACCTCGTCGGCCACGGCACCAGCTTCGTCGCCGCCCAGGGCGGTCGCGGCGGCCTCGGCAACGCCGCGCTCGCCTCCGCCCGCCGCAAGGCCCCCGGCTTCGCGCTGCTCGGCGAGCCCGGCGACGCCGGTGACATCGTCATGGAGCTCAAGTCCGTCGCCGACGTCGCCCTCGTCGGCTACCCGAGCGCCGGCAAGTCCTCGCTGATCTCGGTGCTCTCCGCCGCCAAGCCGAAGATCGCCGACTACCCGTTCACCACCCTGATCCCCAACCTCGGGGTGGTCACCGCCGGCGACACCGTCTACACCATCGCCGACGTCCCCGGCCTCATCCCGGGCGCCAGCCAGGGCAAGGGCCTCGGCCTGGAGTTCCTGCGGCACGTCGAGCGCTGCTCGGTGCTGGTGCACGTCCTGGACTGCGCCACCCTGGAGCCCGGCCGCGACCCGCTGAGCGACCTGGAGACCATCGAGGACGAGCTCGCCCAGTACGGCGGCCTCGACGACCGCCCGCGGCTCGTCGCCCTCAACAAGATCGACGTGCCGGACGGCCAGGACATCGCGGACCTCACCCGCGCCTCCCTGGAGGAGCGCGGCTTCCGCGTCTTCGAGGTGTCCGCCGCCTCCCGCAAGGGTCTGCGCGAGCTGAGCTTCGCCCTGGCGCAGATCGTCGCCGGGGCCCGCGCCGCCAAGCCGGTCGAGGAGTCCACCCGGGTCGTGCTGCGGCCCGCCGCCGTGGACGACGCCGGCTTCACCATCAGCGAGGAGGACGGCGCCTACCGCATCCGCGGCGGCAAGCCCGAGCGCTGGGTGCGGCAGACCGACTTCTCGAACGACGAGGCCGTCGGCTACCTCGCCGACCGGCTGGCCCGCCTCGGCGTCGAGCAGGAGCTGTGGAAGATCGGCGCCCACGAGGGCGACACCGTCATCATCGGCCCCGACGAGAACGCCGTCGTCTTCGACTGGGAGCCGACCATGGCCGCCGGCGCCGAGATGCTCGGCCGCCGCGGTGAGGACCACCGCTTCGAGAGCCCGCGCCCGGCCGTCGACCGCCGCCGCGAGAAGCAGAAGGGCCGGGACGCCGCCGAGGCCGAGTACCTGGCCTTCGAGGCGCTCTCCTCCGGCCGCCAGGCCGCCATCGAGGGCGACGACGAGGACGACTGAGCCGGCCCGCTCCACATCGGCCCCGGTCGCCGACAGGCCCCCGCCACCCGTGCCAACGGGCGGCGGGGGCCCGCGCGTTGACGCACCGCCGGATCCGCGGCGGCGGTCGCGGACGCTGTCCGGCCGCTGGAACGGGGTGCGGCCCGGGTGCGCCGATCGCGTAGATTGCGGGGGATACGGCCGGGCCCGGGCCCGCCGCCAGCGCACCACACCGGAAGGGCGAGACCCGAGATGAGCGAGGACGAACTGCGGGCGGAGGTGCTGACCGCGCGGCGCATCGTCGTCAAGGTCGGCTCCTCCTCGCTGACCACCGCCGCCGGCGGCATCGACGCCGACCGCGTCGACGCCCTCGTCGACGCCCTCGCCAAGGTCCGCACCCGCCCCGACGCCCCCGAGATCGTGCTCGTTTCCTCCGGCGCCATCGCCGCCGGGCTCTCCCCGCTCGGCCTGGAGAAGCGGCCCAAGGACCTCGCCCGCCAGCAGGCCGCCGCCAGCGTCGGCCAGGGCCTGCTGATCGCCCGTTACACCGCCTCCTTCGCCCGCTACGGCCTGCGCGTCGGCCAGGTGCTGCTCACCGCCGAGGACGCCAGCCGGCGCGCGCACTACCGCAATGCCTACCGCACCCTCGACCAGCTGCTGGCGATGGGCGCGATGCCGATCGTCAACGAGAACGACACCGTCGCCACCGCCGAAATCAAGTTCGGCGACAACGACCGGCTGGCCGCCCTCGTCGCCCACCTCGTCCGCGCCGACCTGCTCGTCCTGCTCTCCGACGTCGACGGCCTCTACGACGGCGACCCGTCCCGCCCCGGCACCAGCCGGATCGCCGAGGTCGCCGGACCGCACGACCTCGACGGCATCGAGATCGGCAGCGCCGGCAAGGCCGGGGTCGGCACCGGCGGCATGGTCACCAAGGTCGAGGCCGCCCGGATCGCCACCGGCGCCGGCATCCCCGTGGTCCTCACCGCCGCCAGCCACGCCGCCGACGCGCTGGCCGGCCGCCCCACCGGCACCCTGTTCCTGCGCACCGGAAGCCGCTCCTCCGACCGGATGCTCTGGCTCGCCCACGCCAGCAGCCCGCGCGGCGCCCTGCACCTGGACGCCGGCGCCGTCACGGCCGTGGTCTCCGGCGGCGCCTCGCTGCTGCCCGCCGGGGTCACCCGGGTCGACGGCGAGTTCGCCGCGGGTGATCCGGTGGACCTTCTTGCCGAAAACGGCCACATCGTGGCGCGCGGACTGGTCAACTTTGATGCGAGGGAGTTGCCCCGTCTGCTCGGCCGGTCCACCCGGGACCTGGCCCAGGAGTTCGGCGCCGCCTACGAGCGGGAGGTCGTCCACCGCGACGACCTGGTCGTCCTGCGCGGCTGACCGGCCGCCGGACCGCCGGAAGCGCGGGCGGCTCCGCACGGGGAGCACGCCCGGCCACGGGCGGGGAGGAGCGCGGTCGAACGCGCGCCGGCCGGGGCCGGCGGGTACGACGACACGACATCGCCGAACAGGAGGCCGCCGGTGGAACGCAGGCGCGAGGCAGCGCTGACCGGAGGAACCGCAGGCCGACGGCTGACCAGCATCGACGGCGGCGGGGACGACGGCGCCGCCGGGCCGGCCGGTCCGCCGCCCCAGGGGTCCGGCACGGTGCACCGGCTCCGCCCCGAGCGGCGCCCCGGCAGCGAGCCGCCGACCGGGCCCGAGCAGGCCAGGCTCTGGCACGTGGTGCTCAGCGTGGCCGGGCCGGTCACCCCGCTGTCGGAGCTGCGGGCCGGCCTGGAGCGGCTGGCGCACGACCACTCGTTCTTCCTGACGGCCCGCTACGCCGCCGACCACGCCGAGATCCGCTACTGGGAGCAGGCCCGCGACCTGCACGACGCGGCGGCGATCGCGCTGCGGCTGTGGGGCGAGCACAAGGTGACGGCCAAGCTGCCGCCGTGGGAGATCGTCGGCCTGGAGGTGGTCGACCGGGCGACCTACCACAAGCGCGTCGCCGAGGGCTTCGCCGGCCCGCCGCCGCAACTGGGCGGGGTCCACCCGTACTGAGCGGGGTCCACCCGTACTGCGCGGCAGGCCCGGCAGGCCCGGAAGGCGCGTCTCACCGGGCGAAACGGGGCGGGGGAGGGCCCGGGCCCTCCACTACCCTGGGCGCATGAGCAGCGACCCCGCCACCGCCGACAGCCCCGTCCTCGCCGTAGCGCGCCGAGCCCGGGAGGCCGCCGCGTCGCTCGCCCCGCTGCCGCGCGCCGCGAAGGACGCCGCGCTGCGGGCGGTCGCCGACGCGCTGGTCGCCCGCGCCGCCGAGATCACCGCCGCCAACGCCGAGGACGTCGAGCGCGCCCGCGCGGCCGGCACCGCCGAGTCGGTGATCGACCGGCTCACCCTCACCGAGGAGCGGATCGCCGCCATCGCCGCCGACGTCCGCGACGTGGCCGGCCTGCCCGACCCGGTCGGCGAGGTCGTGCGCGGCTACACCCTGCCCAACGGCCTGGACGTCCGGCAGGTCCGCGTCCCGCTCGGCGTCGTCGGCATCATCTACGAGGCCCGCCCCAACGTCACCGTCGACGCCGCCGCGCTCTGCCTGAAGTCCGGCAACGCCGTACTGCTGCGCGGCTCCGCCTCCGCCTACCGCTCCAACACCGCGCTGGTCGCCGTGGTGCGCGACGCCGTCGCCGCCGCCGGGCTGCCGGCCGACGCGGTCCAGCTCGTCCCCGGCGAGAGCCGCGACTCGGTGCAGGAGCTGATGCGCGCCCGCGGCCTGGTCGACGTGCTCATCCCGCGCGGCGGCGCCTCGCTGATCCGCACGGTCGTCGAGAACTCCACCGTCCCCGTCATCGAGACCGGCACCGGCAACTGCCACGTCTACGTCGACGCCGAGGCGGACCTCGCGATGGCGGTGGGCATCCTGCTCAACTCCAAGGCCCAGCGGGTCAGCGTCTGCAACGCGGCCGAGACCCTGCTCGTCCACCAGGACATCGCCGACGCCTTCCTGCCGCTCGCGCTCACCGCGCTCGCCGAGGCCGGGGTCACCGTGCACGGCGACGACGCGGTGCTGAAGGCCGCCGAGGGCACCGCCGCCACCGCGGTGCCCGCCACCGAGGAGGACTGGGAGACCGAGTACCTGTCGTACGACATCGCGGCCGCCGTCGTCCCCTCGCTGGACGCCGCCGTCGCGCACATCCGCCGCTGGACCTCCGGCCATACCGAGGCCATCGTCACCACCTCGCAGGCCGCCGCCCGCCGCTTCACCCAGCTCGTCGACTCGACCACGGTGGCCGTCAACGCCTCGACCCGGTTCACCGACGGCGGTGAGTTCGGCTTCGGCGCCGAGATCGGCATCTCCACCCAGAAGCTGCACGCCCGCGGCCCGATGGGCCTGCCCGAGCTGACCAGCACCAAGTACATCGTCACTGGTGACGGCCACGTCCGGGGCGGGGCGACGCCCACCGCGGGCGGCGCCGCCGCCGCCGGCTGAGCCCCTCCGGGCCGGACGCCGCCGACCCGCCGTCACACGAGTGACGGACCAACTGCCCCGAGCCCCAGACAAATCGCCCTCCCGGTAATACGCTGAATCCGTGGCTGACGATGTGGGGGGCTTGCCGTACCCCGACGGTGCCGACCACGGTGGTGCGGACGACGAGTTCGCCACCGTGGTCTTCGACGAGGCCTTCGTGCGGTCCGCCGCCGTGCACGAGCCGACGGCCAAGGAGCGGCAGCTCGCCGCCGCCGAGGCCCGCTTCGAGCCGGACACGGCCGGTCCGGGCTGGGGCTACGAGCCCCCGGTCGGGGACGGACTGCCGCTGGAGCTGCGCCCGTACCCGAGCCGGCTCGACGACGACCACCGCTATCCCGATCCGTGGACCGGCCTCGGCCGGTCCGCCGGACGGCGCTCGCGGCGCTGGCGCCCGGGCGGCTTCGACCCGATCGGCGCCGGCCGCGGCCGGTACGTCGCCCAGCAGCGCTGGCACCGCCCGGTGGCCTGGGTGCTCGCCGTGATCATGGGCGTGAGCCTGGTCGCGGTGGCGGTCGCGGCGATCTACCAGGGCGTGGGCGGCTCCGGCGGTGCCCCCCGGCGGCCCGAGTCCGGCAGCAGCAGTCCCGGGGTCGACCCGGCGCCGCCGGCCGAGCCCTCGCTGGTGGTCACCGCACCGACGGGCTGACCGCGCGGGCCGACCGCGCCCCGCGGACCGCCGCCGGGCGGGGCGGCCGGGCGACGCGCCGGCCTGCCCCGGGAGGCCGCGACCGGTCACGGAGGGTTTCCGGTGAACTGCGACAGGACCCTCGTGGAGGGGCGATCCCGCGCCTTACCCTGGTGTCATGGGTGACCCGCGCGAACCCCCGGAGGGTGCGCCCGAGGGTGGTTCCGGGAACGAGGACGAGTACCGGTCCGTCGTCTTCGACGAATCGTTCGTCCGGGCTGCCCGGATCCAGGAGCTGTCGGCGCGCGAGCGGCTGTCCGGCGCGTTCGGCCGGCCCACCCGGCCGAAGGTCCGGCTGGGCCCGCTCGGGACGGTGCCCCGGCAGGCGCTGGCCCTGCTGCTGGTGATCCTGCTGGCCTTCGGGGCCGCCGTGTACTTCGGGGTCAGCTCACCGGTCCGGCCCACCGCCCGCCCCCAGGGCAGCCAGCTGACCGTGAGCCTGGTGGCGCTGAGCCCGGCCTCGACGGTCCACCCGGCCGCCGATCCGGCCAACCCGTTCGCCGGCCTGCCGCCGGGCTACAGCGACGGCGCGGTCGGGCTGGGGACGCCGAGCGGGGCGGCCACCGGGCACTTCTCCCGGGTCGAGGTGACCAAGGCGCTCGACACCGTGCAGCGCTACCTGGTGGCGTCCTCGCTGTCGCCCGCCGTGCTGGTGCAGGGGGCGACCGCGGAGGTGCGGGCCTTCATCACCCCGGGCGAGCAGGCCCAGTTCGACGCGAGCGTCGTCCAGCCGGTCGACGACCGGCACCACGCGCTGACCGGCTGGCTGGTCCGCTTCGACCCGGCGCAGGTCGCGCTGGCCGCGGACACCGTGAAGGTGGCCGGTGCCATGCGGATCGACGAGTCGGACGGCAGCACGCTGCGGATCACCACCGACCACACCTTCGTCTACGCGCTGAAGCCGGCCGGGGCGCAGAGCGGGGCGCCGGTCACGCTGGAGAGCGTGCGGCGGCAGCTGACCTTCGAGTTCGACCGGGTCGACCTGGCGGCGGCGCAGCTGCGGCTGGTGGACTCGGTGCTGCAGGCCGGGCCGGCTCCGTGCGACGGCTCGCTGGCCGGGGTGGTGCAGCCGGTGCTGGCGGGGACGGATCCCACCGCGCCGCCGACCGGGGCGCAGGCGGTGGACCCGGGGAACCACGCGCGGCCGGCCTGGCAGGTGTGCGGGGTCCTGGCGGGCGGCTGAGGCGGCGGCGCGAGTGCGCCGGCGGCCCCCGGCCGGGGTGGCCGGGGGCCGCCGGAAGGTCTCCGCGGGCGGTGCCGCCCGTACCGGCCTCAGCGGTTGTCGCCGGAACCGGTGTCCTTCCCGCCGTCGGCGCTGTTGCCGCCGTTGCCGTTGCCGTTGCCGTTGCCGTTGCCGTTGCCGTTGCTGCGCCCGGCGCCGGTGAAGGTGTCGCGGAGCTTGCCGCCGACGGAGGCCGCGCCGCCCGCGACGTCGCGGATGAGGCCCATCAGCGGGTCCTTGCTCTCCTTCACCGAGGTCGTGTAGTGCTCGGCGGCGGCCCGCCACTGCTCGCCGACCGAGGTGTCCGGGTCGTCGGTGCGGCGCGGGTAGGCGCCGGCCAGGATGGAGCGGTACTCATCGCTCTCGGCCCACTTCTTCAGCTGGGCGACCCGGACCACCGCGAACGGGTGGCTCTGCGGCAGCACCTGCAGCAGCTTGAGCACGCCGTCGCGCAGGTCGCCGGCCTTCTCGTACTCCTCGGCCTGCTCCAGGAAGGCGTCCACGTTCATCTCGGCCAGGTTGTGGCCGCCGGCCAGCTTCATCAGCGCCCGCATCGAGGCCTGGAGGTCCTGCCCGGCCAGCAGTCCGGCCCGGTCGCTGGAGAGTTCGGCCTTGCGGAACCACTCCTTGAGCGCGGTGATGATCGCCATGATCGCCAGGTTGCCGAGCGGCACCCAGGCGATCCGGGTGGCGATGTTGGTGAGGATCATCAGCATCGTCCGGTAGACGGCGTGCCCGGACATCGCGTGGCCGACCTCGTGGCCGATCACCGAGCGGAGCTCCTCCTCGTCCAGCAGCTCCACCAGACCGCTGGTCACCACGATCACCGGCGTGTCGATGCCTATGCAGAAGGCGTTGACCGTCGGGTCCTGGGTGACGTAGAGGTCCGGCACGTTCGCGAGGTCGAGCACGTAGGCGGCGTCGCGGACCATGGTGTGCAGCTCGGGGAACTGCCGCTCCGAGGTCTTCACGGCGGTGGCCAGGAACATCAGCCGGATCGAGCGCTCGGAGACGAGGCCGGCGAGCCTCTTCAGCACGTCGTCGAAGCCGGTCAGCTTGCGCAGCGCGACGAGCGCCGAGCGGTCCGCCGGGTGCTCCCAGGCGCGGGTCGAGATCTCCGGGAAGCGCTGGCGGCGCCGGCTCGGGGTCTTCGCGGTCGTGTCGGTCATGGTGTGAGTGCCTCCCTGTCGACGGCGGCCCCGGCCCCCCGGCCGGCCCCCGCTGGTCTTCGCCTGCAACGACTGTTCGGACAACGTCCGTGGTTGCGCACTCGTCCCCGGCGGCGCGTTCCGAGTGCCGCGGGCGCCGTCCGGGCGCGGCGCGCACGGCGCCCGCGGGGGCGGTGGGCGGCGCCGGTGTGAGGGCGGTTTACCCTGAATGCCCGGGAGAGCCGGGCCACCTCCGGCCGCGGCACCGAGCAGTCCGAGGAGCCCGCAGATGTCCACCGCCGCCCTTGCCAGCCTGGCCGCCCCGATCTCCGCGGAGAACGGCCCCGGGCTCTTCCTGCGGATCATCGTGGTCGCGTCGTTCGTCGGTGTGGGCCTGCTGGCCTGGATCCTGCTGCGGGCCGGCCGCAACAACTGACCGGCCCCGGCGGCCGCCGGGGCCGGGCCCGGGCTCACGGCGGTTCAGGCGCGGTGGGCCGCCGAGCGGTTGCCTTGTAACCCCCCGTACGATGACGGGTGGGCCCTCACCGGCCCGTACGACACCCCCTGCCCGCCATCCGAGCCGAGAAGGTCCCGCCGACCATGAGCACTGCCGCCGCACTTCCCGTCCTGAACCTCCTCGCGAACGAGGGCGAGGGTGGCAACCACGACAGCCTCAACCCGTACCTGACGGGTGGCGCCGCGCTGTTCGTCCTGCTGCTGCTGCTCTTCGTGACCACCCGCTTCAACCGGGACCGCTGACCCGGCCGACGGTGGCCCGGGGTGCGGCACCGCCCCCGGGACGCCCGTCACCCGGCCGTTCCCGCACCGCAACGGGCGTCGCGTAAGGTGTGGCGCCATGGGAGAGCAGACCGGGAATCCCGGCGTACCGGTGCCGGAGCGGCGCCGTCTCGGCGTGATGGGCGGCACCTTCGACCCGATCCACCACGGGCACCTGGTCGCCGCGAGCGAGGTCGCCAGCGCGTTCCACCTGGACGAGGTGGTCTTCGTCCCGACCGGACAGCCGTGGCAGAAGAGCGACCGCCAGGTGAGTCCGGCGGAGGACCGCTACCTGATGACGGTCATCGCCACCGCGGAGAACCCGCAGTTCTCGGTCAGCCGCATCGACATCGACCGCGAGGGCCCGACGTACACCGTCGACACCCTGCGCGACCTGCACGCGATGCACCCCGACGCCGACCTCTTCTTCATCACCGGCGCCGACGCGCTCGCGCAGATCCTGTCCTGGCGGGACTCCGACGAGCTCTTCTCGCTCGCGCACTTCATCGGCTGCACCCGGCCGGGGCACACTCTGTCGGACGCCGGGCTTCCGGTGGGCGGGGTCTCCCTGGTGGAGGTCCCGGCGCTGGCCATCTCCTCCACGGACTGCCGCAACCGGGTCGCCAAGGGCGAGCCGGTCTGGTACCTCGTCCCGGACGGCGTGGTCCGCTACATCGACAAGCGGGCGCTGTACGCGCCGCACCGGACCTGATCCCGGAGGGGCCGACCGACGGATGAGCGAGCGCAGGGGACCTCAGGAGCAGCAGCCCGGGCAGCCGGACGACTGGTCCACCGGGCAGTACCAGCAGTACCCGCCCCACCAGCAGCAGGGCGGCTACGAGCAGCAGCCCGGCCCGTACGAGCAGCCGGGCCCGTACGAGCAGCCTGGTTCGTACGACCAGTCGGGTTCGTACGAGCAGTACGACCAGTACGGGCAGCCGGTGCAGCCCGCGCCCTACGGGCAGGGGCAGTACGGCTACCAGGACCAGTACCAGCAGCAGGGGTACCAGCCCTCCTACGAGCCGCAGTACGAGCAGCCCGGGGTGTACGGGCAGCAGGCGCCGCAGGGGTACCGCGAGCAGGGCGGCTACGGCTACCAGGACCACTACCTCCAGCCGGAGCCGCAGGGCTACCGGGAGCCGCAGGCCCAGCCGCCGCAGCAGGCGCAGCCGTACGCGACGGCGCCGATGCCGGCCGTCGTCGAGCCGGAGCCGGCGGCGGAGCCCGCCGCGCCCGCGCCGCCGCCGCGCCCCCGGGTGCCGCGTCCGGCCGCCGCCGGACCGGCGGCCCCCGCGCGGCCCGAACCGCCGTCCGAGCAGGTCGGCGGCTCCCGCCCGGCCCGCGCCAGGACCGGCGCCGGGGCCGCCGGGGACGACTACACCACGGGCGAGTTCACCTTCGTCGACGACGAGGCGGAGAAGTCCGAGGACGTCATCGACTGGCTCAAGTTCGCCGAGTCCCGCAGCGAGGTGCGCGCCGAGCGCCGCCGCCGGCTGCGCAAGCGGCTGATCGCCGCCGGCGTGGTCCTCGCGGTCGCCGCGGCCGGCGCCGGGGGCTACCTCTGGCTCACCGGCGGCAAGAAGGACGCGGCCACCGCCGCCGGACCGCGCCAGGTCAACGTCGTCCACCTGCGCGACCTCCAGGGCAAGGTCTCCAGCGCGCTGCTGGTCAACGACGCCTCCGGCAGGAAGGGCACCGTGCTGCTGCTGCCGGACACGCTGCGGCTGCCCGGGCCCGGTGACCCGCCGGTCACCACGGTCGGCCAGGCCATGGACACCCTCGGTGCCTCCGGCACCCGCGAGGGCCTGACCACCGTGCTCGGCGCCCCGGTCGCCGGCACCTGGCGGCTCGACACCCCGTACCTGGAACTGCTGGTCGCCCAGCTCGGCGGCGTCCGGGTGGACACCAACGCCGAGGTCCGTGAGGGGGGCAAGCCGGACGGCAAGGTGCTCGCCGCCGCGGGCAAGAACACCCTGCTCAGCGGGAAGGCCGCGGTCGCCTACGCCACCCTGCAGAACGCCGGGGAGAACCGCGACGCCCAGCTGGCCAGGTTCGGCCAGGTGATGGACGCCGTGGTGCGCACCATGCCGGTCGAGTTCAAGGACGCCAAGGACGACGTGCACCGGATGAACGCGGTGCTCGACCCCTCGCTGCCCGAGGACGCGCTCGCCGGGGTCCTCACGCAGATGGCCGGGCTCGCCAAGAGCGGTCAGCTCGGCACCACCGCGCTGACCGTCAAGCCGGACGGCTCGCTGGACGAGGCCACCGCGGGCAAGCAGGTCAAGGAGGTGCTCGGCGGCACCGTCAAGTCCGCGACCGGCGGCGACGGGGCGGCCAGGGTCTCCGTCCAGGACGCCAGCGGCAACGACCTGGCGGCCTCCGCCGCCCAGGTCCAGGTGGTCAACGCGGGCCTCACCTTCGTCCCCGGCGGCGCCAAGACCGCGCCGCAGGCCACCAGTGAGATCCGCTACACCGACGACGCCCGGCAGGCCGCCGCGAAGTCGCTGGCGACCAGCCTCAACCTGCCGGAGACGGCGGTCAAGAAGGTCACCGACGCGCAGAACGCCGACCTGGTCGTCGTCCTGGGCAAGGACTACGCGCCGCCGAAGGCCCCGTAGCCGGGCGCCGGACGGCGGGCAGGCGTAAGGGCAGGGCGCCCGGGCGGGCGCCCGGTCGGCCCCGGAAAACGGTTCCGGGGCCGCCCGGGCGGCGTGAGATCCTGGAAGGCGATCCCCGGCGCACCGCGCACGGGGCGCCCCCAAGCCGCCGAGCCGGAAGAACACCGTGACCGCCACTGAGCACAGCCAGGAACTCATCAACGTCGCCGCCCAGGCGGCGGCCGACAAGCTGGCCCACAACATCGTCGCGTTCGACGTCAGCGAGGTGCTGTCGATCACCGACGCCTTCCTGATCGCCTCCGCGAGCAACGACCGCCAGGTCCGCTCGATCGCCGAGGAGATCGAGGACCAGCTGCGCGAGAAGCTGGACATCAAGCCGGTGCGCCGGGAGGGCGAGCGCGAGGGCCGCTGGATCCTGCTCGACTACCTCGACATCGTCGTGCACGTCCAGCACTCCGAGGAGCGCTCCTTCTACTCGCTGGACCGCCTCTGGAAGGACTGCCCCGAGCTGCCGCTGCCCGAGGACGCCCTGGCCTCCCGCAACCGCCCCGACGCGCACACCGACGCGGACGGCAACGCCGTCGCCCCGGCCGAGGTCGCCCCGGCGGACGACTTCGGCGCCGAGGACTACAGCTGAGCCGGGACGCGCGGGGTCCGCGCATCGTCTTCTGGCGGCACGGCCAGACCTCCTGGAACCTCGAATCCCGTTTCCAGGGCACCACCGACATCGAACTGACCGGGCAGGGCGTGCTGCAGGCGCAGCGGGCCGCCCGGCTGCTCTCCGGCCTGCGCCCGGACCTGCTGATCTCCTCCGACCTCCAGCGGGCCCGGCGCACCGCCGAGGAGCTGGCCAAGGTCACCGGCCTGGACGTCGAGCACCACGAGGGCCTGCGGGAGACCTACGCGGGCTCCTGGCAGGGGCTGACCAACGCGGAGATCCGCGAGCGCCACCCCGAGGAGTTCGCGTCCTGGACCCGGGGCGAGCCGGTCCGGCGGGGCGGCGGCGAACTGGCGACCGAGGTCGCCGACCGCTCGGTGCCGGTGGTCCTCGACGCGGTCGGCAAGCTGCCCGACAACGGCACGCTGGTCGTGGTCAGCCACGGCGGCACCATCCGCACCATGCTCGGGCGGATGCTCGGCCTGGAGCCGGAGCTGTGGGAGTGCTTCGGCGGGCTGTCGAACTGCTGCTGGTCCGTGCTGGGCCGGGGCGCGCGGGGCTGGCGGCTGCTGGAGCACAACGCGGGCACCCTGCCGCAGCCGGTCATCGGCGACGACACCTGAGGTTCTCCGGACGGGGTGCGGAGGGGGCGCCGGGGAGCGGATTTCGCAGTTCCGGGCCTTTGCGGTTAGAGTCTTCCTCGTTCGCACGGAGGGAACGCGGCCCGGAAGGGAAGCGGGAGATCCGGACGAGTGAGGGGCTGTAGCTCAGTTGGTAGAGCGCTTGCATGGCATGCAAGAGGTCCGGGGTTCAATTCCCCGTAGCTCCACTCCGCACCCGGGGTCCGCGAGGGCCACGCGTGTCGCGGGGCTGTAGCTCAGTTGGTAGAGCGCTTGCATGGCATGCAAGAGGTCCGGGGTTCAATTCCCCGTAGCTCCACAGACCACGGAAGGCCGTCACCCAATGGGTGGCGGCCTTCCGGCGTTCCCGGCGGCGTTTCCTCCCGGGCGGGGTGCGGCGGCTCAGCCGGCGGGCCCGGTGCCGGTGTGGCCGCACGGGGCCGCCCAGCCGCCCGGCGGCAGCACCGCCAGCCGCTCCACCCGCGCGCGGTCCTCCGGCGTGTCCGGGGTGTAGACGGCGACGTACGCCTCCGGCACCCCGGGGATCGTCAGGTACGTCGCGTTCAGCCGCAGCACGCCCACCCGCGGGTGCCGGAACACCTTCAGCGCCGTCCGCCGCGCGGAGACCTCCTGCCGGGCCCACAGCTCCCGGAACTCCGCGCTCGCGTCCAGCAGCGACCCCACGAACCGCTCCCACCGGGGCTCGCCGACGTGCCGGCCGTACGCGCCGCGCAGCACCGCGACCATCTGCGGCAGCTGCTCGCTGCGGTTCAGGAACGGGTTGCAGCAGTCCGGGCTGGTCACCGTGCACCAGAGGCTGTTGAACCAGCCGTCGTGCGTCCGCACCCGGCTCGCGGCGAACAGCGCCTCGTAGGTGGAGTTCCACGCCAGCACGTCGTAGCGGCTGTTGGAGACGGCGGCCGGCAGCGGCACCAGGGCGTCCAGGATCACCTGGGTCGACGGGTCCAGGACCGGCTCCGGGTCCGCCGGCGTCCGCACCGCCACCCCGGCCAGCCGGAACAGGTGCTCGCGCTCGGTGGCGTCCAGCAGCAGCACCCGGGCCACCGCGGTGAGCACCTGGGCGCTGGCGTTGATGCGGCGACCCTGCTCCAGCCACGTGTACCAGGTGACCCCGACGCCGGCGAGCTGGGCCACCTCCTCGCGGCGCAGGCCCGGTGTGCGGCGGCGCAGGCCGGGCGGCAGGCCGACGTCCTCGGGGGAGATCCGGGCGCGGCGGGCGCGCAGGTACTCGGCCAGCTCGGTGCGGTGGCGGTCGCGCCGGCCGGGAGGGGCCGGGTCGGCGGGCGCGCCGCCGGTGGGGGCGCGGCCGGTGGGCGGCTCGGCCGCGGCGGGCCTGGCCGCGGGGCCGGTCCTGACGGTGCCGGGGGTGTCCGCGACGGTCATACCCGCCATGGTGCCGCAGCCCGGCCGGGCGAAACAGGTGCTGCCGGTACCAGGATCCGCAGGCTCTAACCACTGGTACCCGGCCGCGCCGAGGCTCGACGCATGACCGATCTCCAGACCCGGCGCCGTCCGGCCGGGACCGCCTCGCCCGCCGACCGGTCCGGTACGGCGTCCGTCGCCCGGCCCGGACCGCTCCTCGCGCTCGTCCTCGGCGGGCAGTTCATGGCCGTGCTCGACACCGCCATCGTCAACGTCGCGGTGCCGACCATCCGCACCGACCTGCACGCCTCCGGCGCCGCCCTCCAGTTCGTGGTGGCCGGGTACACCATCGCCTACGCCGTCCTGCTCATCACCGGCGCCCGGCTCGGCGCCCGCTACGGCTACAGCCGGCTCTTCCAGCGCGGCCTGGCCGCCTTCACCGCCGCCTCGCTGGCCTGCGGGATCGCCCCCGCCACCGGCTGGCTGATCGCCTTCCGGCTGCTCCAGGGCGCCGGGGCGGCCCTGATGGTCCCCCAGGTGATGAGCCTCGTCCAGCGGACCTTCACCGGCCAGGCCCGCGTCCGCGCACTGGGCCTGTACTCGGCCGTCCTCGCCGGCGGCATCGCGGCCGGGCAGGTGTTCGGCGGGGTGCTCGTCAACGCCGACCTGTTCGGCTCCGGCTGGCGACCGGTCTTCCTGGTCAACGTCCCGATCGGCGTGCTGCTGCTGGCGGCCGGCACCCGGCTGCTGCCGCGGCTGCCCGGGGACCGCGACCGCGGCCTCGACCTGCCCGGACTGGTGCTGCTCGCCGCCGCCCTCGGGCTGCTCGTCGTCCCGCTGGTGCTCGGCCACGAACTCGGCTGGCCCGGCTGGGGCTGGGCGATGCTCGGCGCGAGCGCGCCGCTGTTCGCCCTGTTCGCGGTCGTCGAGCGGCGGATCGCCCGGCGCGGCGGACAGCCGCTGATCAGCGGGCGGGTGCTCGGGGCGCCCGGGCTGCTGCCCGCCGTCGGCGCGCTGTTCGTGATCCTCCTGGCCTTCGCCGGCTTCATGTTCTCCTTCGCCCTGCACCAGCAGTCCGGACTCGGGGCCGGCGCCCTGCGGGCCGGACTCTGCTCCGCGCCGATCGCCGCCGGCTTCGGCCTCGCCAGCCTGTACTGGCAGCGGCTGCCCCGGCGCCTGCACGGCGTGCTGCCCCAGCTCGGTACCGGCCTGCTCGCCGTGGGCTACGTGCTGCTCGGCCTCCTGCTGCGCGACGGGGCCGAGGTCGGCGCGGCGGTGCTGCTGCTCTCCGCCGTCCTCGGACTGCTCGCCGGCTGCGCCTACGCGCCGCTGTTCGCCGGGGCGCTCGCCCGGGTCGCGCCCGCCGACGCGGCGGACGCCAGCGGGACCGTGGCCACCGCGGTCCAGCTGGGCCAGGTCGTCGGCATCGCGCTGGTCGGCTCGGTGTTCCTGGGCGCGGTCGACCTGCCGGCGTCCGCGCGCGGCTCCGGGCACGCGCTGCTGCTCGTCACGGCCGTCGTCGGCGGGGCCGTCGTGCTCGCCGCCGGCCTCGCCACCCGGGCGGTGGCGGCCGGGCGGCGGGAGGCCGCTGCGGCGGGTCGAGCGGCGGCCGCTGTGCCGGCCTCTGCTGTGGCCGCTGCGGCCGCCTCTGCGGAGACCGGGCCGGAGACCAGGCCGGAGGGCCGGTCGGAGGGCCGGGAGGGGCGGTCGGTGGACGGGTAGGCGGCCGCCGGAGAAACGGATTCGTGGAGCACCCCCCGGACCGTGTAAAGTAGTCGATGTCGCCGAGGGAAACGGAACGAAACCCCCGGTGACATCGCAGGTCAAGGGGCTGTAGCTCAGTTGGTAGAGCGCTTGCATGGCATGCAAGAGGTCCGGGGTTCAATTCCCCGTAGCTCCACAGGAAACGAAGGCCGCCTCCCGAACGGGAGGCGGCCTTCGGCGTTCACGGCTTTTCCGCGACCCTCCGGCGGCCGCCCCCGGTGGGCCGCTACCGTCGGAGCCATGGCCGATCTGGCGCGCAGACGCAACGAGGAACTCGCCCGGATACTCCACCAGCTCGGCTGGAGCCCGGAGCGGCTCGCGCGCGAGGTCAACCTCACCGTCCCGTCCCGGCTCGCGATCAGCTCCACCGCCCCCTACAAGTGGCGCGACCGGGGCATGGTCCCGCGCAGCCCGCACGACCAGGCCGTCTGCGAGGTGCTCGGCCGCACCCTCGGCATCGCCGTCACCTACGAACAGCTCTGGGGCCCGATGGGCGGCCACCGCGGGGCCAAGATCCTCTCCCCGCGCCTGCTGACCGACCCGTGGACGGCCGACACCGCGCAGACCGCGCTGCGCGAGACCGCCGCCGACGCCGGACCCGTCCGCCTCACCGACCTCTTCCGCGGCGCCGACCTCGCCGAGGCCGCCCGCCGGCTGGCCACTCCGCCGCCCGCCCTCGCCGGTGACGGCGCGCTGCGCGTCGATCCCGCGGTGATCGGTGAACTCGCCGCCGCCCATGACAGCAAACTGCGGCTGGAACGATCCTGCGGCGGCGGACTCGTCCTCGGCCCGGCCCGCGCCGAACTGGCCATGGTCGCCAAGCTGCTGGAACTCGGCCGGTACGACGAGCCGCTCGGCCGGGAGCTCTACGGCGCCGCGGGCCGCCTCGCCCGGCTCGCCGCCCGGGCCGCGTTCGACCTCGGCCACGACGCCACCGCGCAGCGGGCGTTCGCGGCCGCGCTGCGCGCCGCGCACCTGAGCGGGGAGCGCCGGGACGGTGTGGCGGTGCTCGGCGGCCTGGTGGTGCTGGCCACCTGGAGCGCGGGCGGGCGCGGGCTGGACGTGGTCGCGGTGCTCGCGCAGGCGGTGGAGGCGGCCGGGGACGGGCTCGCCCCGGCCGACCGGGCGCTGCAGCTCGGCCGGATCGCCCGTGCCCACGGGCGGCGCGGCGAGGCGGGCGCGCTGGCCGAGGCGGCGCAGCGGGCCTTCGCGGAGCTGGACGGGGCTCCGGACGGGGCCCCGGCCGGTGCCTTGGGCGTTGCCCCGGGTGAGGCGCGGGCGGACCTCGCGGGCATGGTGGGGGAGGGGTACCTGTTCCTGGGCGAGCACGGACGGGCGCAGGCGCTGCTGGCGGAGGCGGTGGCGGGCCTGGGGCCGGGCAGGGCGCGGGCGCGGGCCCTGCTCATGGTCCGGCTGGCCGACTCGCAGCGGCTGGCGGGCGACGCCGCCGAGGCGGTGCGGACCGCGGACCGGGCGCGGGCGCTGGCCGCGGGGATGCAGTCGGAGCGGGTGGCACGGGCGCTGCGCGGGATCGACGCGGCGTTCCGTTCGGCGGAGGCCGCGGAGGCCGTGGCCGCGGCGGCGGTGGAGGAGGAGTCGGCGGAGGCGGCGGGCGTGGCGGGCGCGTCCGCGGGTAGCGGCACGGCGGCTTCGGCCGCGGCGGGGCTCCCGGACGCCGCGGAGGGCCCGGAGCACGCCGTTCCGGCCGGGGTGGCCGGGGCCGGGGCG
Organism: Kitasatospora sp. NPDC057692; assembly: GCF_042799475.1. Lineage (NCBI taxonomy): Bacteria > Bacillati > Actinomycetota > Actinomycetes > Kitasatosporales > Streptomycetaceae > Kitasatospora > Kitasatospora sp. NPDC057692. The sequence goes on from NZ_JBHVIV010000054.1 coordinate 55,218, forward strand.
GCGGGCGCGTCGGCGGTATCCCCGGGAGGCCGCTGACCCCCTTGCGGTACCCTGAGCCCATGCGAACCGCGCGCCTGCTCCTTAGTCGGCCGCGCTGACCAGGACCGGCCACGCCCGAGGGCGGAGCCGGAGTCGGCGTGGCACCCCCTCCTGCGAGGGGCTTTTTTGTTTTCCGCCCGGGCCCGCCGCCCGGCATCCGTCCGGGCCCGGCCCGGGCACCCCGTCCCGCCGCCGGCCCGGAACGCCGGTTCGCCAACTGACATCGATGGAGCTTGAAGGACCATGAGCGAGACGACCCCTGCGTCCGGTGCGGCCGACACCGCGACCGCGCCGTTCCGGTACAGCGCCGCCCTGGCGGCGGAGATCGAGTCCCGCTGGCAGGACATCTGGGAGAAGGAGGGGACGTTCCACGCCCCCAACCCGGCCGGCGACCTGGCCGACCCGGCCGCCGCGGACGTCGCCGCGAAGCCGCACAGCTTCATCATGGACATGTTCCCGTACCCGTCGGGCGCCGGCCTGCACGTCGGCCACCCGCTGGGCTACATCGCCACCGACGTCTTCGCCCGCTACCAGCGGATGAACGGCTACAACGTCCTGCACACCCTGGGCTACGACTCCTTCGGCCTGCCCGCAGAGCAGTACGCCGTGCAGACCGGCACCCACCCGCGGGTCTCCACCGAGGCCAACATCGCCAACATGCGCCAGCAGCTGCGCCGGCTGGGCCTGGGCCACGACCCGCGCCGCTCGATCGCCACGATCGACCCCGAGTACTACCGCTGGACACAGTGGATCTTCCTGCAGATCTTCAACTCCTGGTACGACGAGCGGGCCGCCAAGGCCCGCCCGATCGCCGAGCTGGTCGCCGAGTTCGAGAACGGCGACCGTGAGGTCCCCGGCGGCCGCGCCTGGTCCGAGCTGAACGGCGCCGAGCGCGAGGACGTGCTGGGCGAGTACCGGCTGGCCTACGCCAAGGAGGTGCCGGTCAACTGGTGCCCCGGCCTGGGCACCGTGCTGTCCAACGAGGAGGTCACCGCCGACGGCCGCTCCGAGCGCGGCAACTTCCCCGTCTTCAAGTCCAACCTGCGCCAGTGGATGATGCGGATCACCGCCTACTCCGACCGGCTGATCGCCGACCTGGACCTGCTGGACTGGCCCGAGGCCATCAAGCTGCAGCAGCGCAACTGGATCGGCCGCTCCGAGGGCGCCCGCGTCGACTTCGCCGTCGGCGAGGGGAAGATCACCGTCTTCACCACCCGCCCCGACACCCTGTTCGGCGCCACCTACATGGTGCTGGCCCCCGAGCACGAGCTGGTCGACACGATCGTGCCCGCCGCCTGGCCCGAGGGCACCCGTGAGGCGTGGACCGGCGGCGCCGCCACCCCCGCCGAGGCCGTCACCGCCTACCGCGCCGCCGCGGCCGCCAAGTCCGACGTCGAGCGGCAGGTCGAGGCCAAGGTCAAGACCGGTGTCTTCACCGGGGCCTACGCCGTCAACCCGGTCAGCGGCGAGCCCGTCCCGGTCTTCATCGCCGACTACGTGCTGATGGGCTACGGCACCGGCGCCATCATGGCCGTCCCCGCCCACGACCACCGCGACTTCGCCTTCGCGCGCGCCTTCGACCTGCCGATGCGCTGCGTCGTCGAGCCCACCGACGGGCGCGGCGAGGACCCGGCCGGCTGGGACGACGCGTTCGACACCTACGACTCCGTCATCGTCAACTCCGCCCACGACGAGGGCACCGAGGACGGCATCGCGCTGAACGGCCTGAGCGTCGTCGACGCCAAGGCCGCCGTCACCGCCTGGCTGACCGCGCACGGCATCGGCGAAGGCACCGTCAACTTCCGTCTGCGCGACTGGCTGTTCAGCCGCCAGCGGTACTGGGGCGAGCCCTTCCCGATCGTCTACGACGAGGACGGCGTCATGCACGCGCTGCCCGAGTCGATGCTGCCCGTCGAGGTCCCGCAGGTCGACGACTACTCGCCGCACACCTACGACCCGTACGACTCCACCTCCACGCCGAAGACCCCGCTGTCGCGCAACGAGGACTGGGTCACCGTCGAGCTGGACCTGGGCGACGGGCCGAGGACGTACCGCCGCGAGACCAACACCATGCCCAACTGGGCCGGCTCCTGCTGGTACGAGCTGCGCTACATCGACCCGTCCAACCGCGAGCAGGTCGTCGACCCGGCCAACGAGCGGTACTGGCTGGGCCCCACCGAGCAGAAGCCGGGCGGCGGCGCCGACCTGTACGTCGGCGGCGCCGAGCACGCCGTCCTGCACCTGCTGTACGCCCGCTTCTGGCACAAGGTACTGCACGACCTGGGCCACGTCTCGTCGGTCGAGCCGTTCCACAAGCTGTTCAACCAGGGCATGATCACCGCCGACGTCTACCGCGACGAGCGCGGCTTCCCGGTGCCCGCGGCCGAGGTCGAGGAGCGCGACGGCCAGTACTTCTGGCAGGGCGAGCCGGTCAAGCGCGAGGCCGGCAAGATGGGCAAGTCCCTGAAGAACGCCGTCGCCCCCGACGAGATCGCCGACGAGTACGGCGCCGACACGCTGCGCCTGTACGAGATGTCGATGGGCCCGCTGGACGTCTCCCGCCCATGGGACACCCGCGCCGTCGTCGGCTCCTACCGCTTCCTGCAGCGGCTGTGGCGCAACGTCGTCGACGAGGCGACCGGCGAGCTGGTGGTGACGGAGGAGGAGCCGGACGAGGCGACGCTGCGCGCCCTGCACAAGGCCGTCGACGGCGTCCGCGGCGACATGGCCGGGCTGCGCTTCAACACGGCCGTCGCCAAGGCGATCGAGCTGAACAACTACCTGGTCAAGCGCGGTTCCACGCCGCGGTCGGTGGCCGAGCAGGTGGTCCTGATGGTCGCCCCGCTGGCCCCGCACATCGCGGAGGAGCTGTGGCGGCGGCTGGGCCACGGCGACTCGCTGGCGTACGCCGGCTACCCGGTGGCCGACCCGGCCTACGTCGTCGACGAGACGGTGACCTGCGTGGTGCAGGTCAAGGGCAAGGTCAAGGCCCGGCTGGAGGTCGCGCCGTCGATCTCGGACGCCGAGCTGGAGGCGCTGGCGCTGGCCGACCCGGCGGTCGTCGCCGCGATCGGCGGGGCCGAGGTGCGCAAGGTGATCGCGCGGGCGCCGAAGCTGGTCAACATCGTCACCGGCTGAGTCCGGCGGTGGTGCGGGGCGGGTGTTCCTCCGGGAGCGCCCGCCCCGCGGCGTTCCGGGGGGCGTGGGGGCGTCGGCTCGGGGGCGTCGGAGGCGTGGGGCGTCGGCTCGGGGGCGTCGGGAGGGGCCCGGAGCCTCGGGGATCACCCCGAGGCGTCCCTGAACCCGTCCCTGAACTCCGCCCCGCCACCCCTGATCGGCGCTCCGCCGGGCGGCCGCCGGGGCTACCGTGGAACCCTCGGTGGGCCGGCCCGCGTTGGGCCCGGTGGGGGCCGGTTCGGCTGGCGGAAGGTGGCGCGTGATGGAGATCCTCGGGGTGTTGCTCGTACTCGCCCTGCTGTTCGGGATCGGGGTGGCGGTGCTCGTGGTCGTCGGCCTGGTGAAGGCCGCCCGGTCGGTCGGCGAGAAGATGGAACGCCAGGAGGCCAAGGCCCGCCGCGCGGTCGAGAACGTCACGCTCAAGGCCAAGACCTACACCCAGACCGGCCCGCAGGGGCAGATCTCCGCGGTCCGCCTGCGCCTGCGGACCTCGCTCGACGGCACCCGGCAGGTGCTGCAGGGCGGCGTCGCCCAGGACGGCCAGCTCGGCGAGTCGCTCGCGCTGCTGGCGAGGCTGGACGCCCACGCGGCGGAGCTGGACGGCGAGCTGCGGACGCTGGAGCGCGAGCCGGACGCCGGACGCGTCGCGGCGAAGCTGCCGGAGCTGCGCGAGCGGGCCGAGCGGATCACGCATGCGGCGGAGACCATGCGGTGGGCCGCGCAGGACCGGATGCACCGGTTCGCGGAGGACGAGCTGAGCCGGCTGAGCCAGGAGTGCGAGGACGAGGCGGGGGCGCTGCGGCACTGGGACGCGGCTTCGGGGGCCTCCGCGGCGGCGGGCGGTTCCGGTCCGGCGGGTGCGGGCGGGGCCTCCGGGACGGCGCCCGGAGCCGGTGGGGCCGGTGGAGTCGGCGGGGTCGGTGGGGTCGGTGGGGAGCGGCCCGGGCTCACGAACGGGCGCGGCCGGCCCAGCGCCGAGGACCTGCTCGGCCTCGCCGACCCGGTGGCCAAGCTGGCGCAGCGGCTGCGCAAGCCGTCCACCGGGCCCTCGGCCGGCTGAGCGGTGACCCGGGTGCTGCCGTCCGGCCCGGGCGGGGAGTAACCTCCGCCTCATGTCCGCCGACCGCGCACCCGCCGACCTCGCACTCGTCACCGATTCCACGGCCTATCTGCCCCAGCACGCCGTCGACCGGCACGGCATCACGGTGGTCCCGCTGAGCGTCGCGGTCGGCGACGAGGTGCGCGCCGAGGGTGTCGAGATCTCCCCGAAGGACGTCGCCGAGGCCCTGCGCGGCAAGCACCGGGTCACCACCTCCCGGCCCAGCCCGGAGTCCTTCGCCGCCGCCTACCGGGCCGCGGCCGAGGGCGGCGCGCGGGGCGTCGTCTCGGTGCACATCTCCGGCGAGCTGTCCGGGACGGCGGCGGCCGCCCGGCTGGCGGCCGCCGAGGCGCCCGTGCCGGTGCGGGTCGTGGACAGCCGGCTGGTCGGCATGGCGCTCGGGTACGGGGTGCTGGCGGCGGCCGAGGCGATCGTGGCCGGGAAGGGACTCGACGAGGCGGCGGCGGCCGTCGAGCGGCGGACCGCCGTGACCAGCGGCTTCTTCTACGTCGACACCCTGGAGTACCTGCGCCGGGGGGGCCGGATCGGAGCCGCGAGGGCGCTGCTCGGCTCGGCGCTCGCGGTCAAGCCGCTGCTGCACCTGGACGGCGGGCGGATCGAGCCCCTGGAGAAGGTGCGCACGGCGTCCCGGGCGATCGCCCGGCTGGAGGAGATCGCGGTCGAGCGGGCGGGGGAGCGGGAGGTCGACATCGCCGTGCACCACCTGGCGGCGGAGGACCGGGCCGAGCCGCTCGCCGAACGGCTGCGGGGGCGGGTGCCGGGGCTGCGCGACCTGTACGTGGGCGAGGTGGGGGCGGTGATCGGCGCCCACGTGGGGCCCGGGCTGCTGGCGGTGGTGGTCTCGCCCCGCTGACGGGGCGCCGGTTGGCCCGGTCACCTTGTTCGCACGGTTCGCGTGGTTCGCCCAAGTCACCTGGTCCGTCAACACCTGACGCCGTTTCTCCCTCCTGAGGGTGAGCTTCTTCGTCCACAACCCCCGGGTTTTCCACAGGTTTTCGGCGATTTCCGCGCGCCGCCCGGGTGGTTCCTACCGTGCTCCGCATGACGAGCATGCGCATCGGCGCGCGCAAGCGCCACGAGATCCAGCGGATCAACGAGACCGCGAGCCTGCGGATGGCCGCCCTGCTACCGGAGTCCGGTGAACCCCCGGACGCCGAGTCCTCGGTGTACGCGGCACCGGCGGCGGCCGGTGACCCTCCGTCCGGCGCCGCGGCCGAACGCGCCGTGCCCGAGGGCACCCTGCCCGACGGCGCCCTTCCGGCCGGCGTCGCGCACCCGTGGACGGGCCGCGCGCTGATGCTCGAACGGCGGGCGGTGGTCGGCCTCCTCGTGCTCCTCCTGCTCGCTGTCGGCTACGGCGTCCAGCACTTCTGGCTGGCGCGGCCGCAGCCGGTCGAGGTCCCGGCCGTCGCCGTCGCCTCGGTGCCGTCGGCGGCCGTTCCCGGGCCGGGCCCGCCCGACGGCGCGGCAGGGGGTGCGGCGGGGAGCGACACCGGAGGTGCGGCACCGGGCGCCGTCGCCGTCGTCGTGGTCGACGTCGGCGGTCGGGTCGGCTCCCCGGGGGTGCACACCCTGCCCGGCGGATCCCGGGTCGCCGACGCCCTGCGGGTGGCCGGTGGGCCGCTGCCCGGGACGGACACCGGGAACCTCAACCTGGCCCGTGTCCTGGCGGACGGCGAACAGATCCTCGTCGGCGAGCCGAGCCCGCAGCCGGCCGCCGGGGCGGGCCCCGGGCCACCGCCCGCCGGGGCGTCGAAACAGCCGGTCAGCCTCAACCGCGCCACCCTCGAACAGCTCGACACCCTGCCCGGCGTCGGCCCGACCCTCGCCCAGCGGATCATCGCCTTCCGCGCCTCCCACGGCGGCGCGTTCCGCTCGCTCGACCAGCTGCGGCAGGTGAGCGGAATCGGCGAGCGCACGTACACGGAACTCCGCCCGCTGCTCACCCTCTGACACCCCCGCCGTCCCTGCTCGGGCCTGCCCCTGCCTGAAAGGAGGTGCCGTCATCGCCACCGCCGTCGCTGCTCCCACCCCGGGCGCCGCGGTCCACGCCGCGCCGCGTCCGAACGACCTCAGGCCGCTGCTGCCCGCCGTCGCCGCCTGGGCGGTGACGGCCGCGGTCCTCGGCCTGGGCCCCGGGCACACCGCCGTCCTCGCGGTCGCGGCGGGCACGGCCGCGCTCCTCGGCCTCGTCCTCTTCGCGCTCAGGCCGGGTACGGGCCCCGGCCCCTTCCGCGACCGGTCCGCCACGGTGACCCTGGCGGCCGTGCTGCTCACCGCGGCCGCCGCCGCGACCGCCACCCTCCTGCACACCGCCGACCTGCACCGCGGGCCGCTGCCCGAACTGGCCCGGACCGCCGCCCCGGCACCGGAGGTCGGCGTCGACCTGACCCTCACCGGGGACCCGCGCGTGCGCCTCTCCCGTAACGGTTCCGGTGCCGGGCAGGCCCTGCTCACCGTGGACGCCGTGGTGGACCGCGTCACCGTTCCCGACGGCGCCCTTCCTGACGCGCCGGGCCCGCGCACCGTCCGCACCCGCACACCGGTCACCATCCTGGTCCGCGGCGAGGACGCCGGGGCGTGGGAGCGGCTGCTGCCCTCGACCCGGCTCGCCGCCGAGGTGACGGTCCGTCCGTCGGGCGAGCGCGCGGGCGAGTCGGCGGTGCTGCTGATCGCGCACGGCGAGCCGCGACGGCTCGCGCCGCCGAACCTGCCGCAGCGGATCGCCGGGCGGCTCAGGGCGGGGCTGCGCGAGGCCACCGACGGCCTGCCGACGGACGAGCGCGGACTGCTGCCCGGTCTCGTCGTGGGTGACACCTCCCGGCTGCCGGACGACCTCTGGGAGGCGTTCCGGGACACCGACCTGGCGCACCTGGTCGCGGTCAGCGGGGCCAACCTCGCGATCGTGCTGGGCGTGCTGCTCGGCGCCCCGGGGCGCGCGGGCACCGCCGAACGGAGCGGACTCGCCGCCCTGCTCGGGATCCCGCTGCGCACCACGGCGCTGCTCGGCGCCGCCGTCACGCTGGCCTTCGTGACGATCTGCCGTCCGGAGCCCAGCGTGCTCAGGGCGGCGGGGACGGGACTGCTCGGGCTGCTGGCGCTGGCCACCGGCCGTCCGCGCCAGGCGGTGCCGGCGCTGGCGGGCACGGCCCTGCTGCTGGTCCTCCTCGACCCGTACCTGGCGCGCTCCTTCGGCTTCGTGTTGTCGGTGCTCGCCACGACCGGCCTGCTGGTCCTGGGCCCGCGCTGGGCGGACGCCCTGCGGGCACGGGGCTGGCCGCACCACCTCGCCGCCGCCGTCGGGGCGACGGCGGCGGCCCAGGCGCTCTGCGCGCCGGTGACGGTGGTGCTGTCCGGGCATGTCAGCCTCGTCGGGATCCCGTGCAACCTGCTGGCCGAGCTTGCGGTGGCCCCGGCGACCCTGCTGGGGTTCGCGGTCCTGGCGCTCGACCCGTTCTCGCCCCCGCTGGCCCGGCTGCTCGCCGAGCCCGCCGCCGTCCCGGCCGGCTGGCTGGCGGCGGTCGCCCGGCACGGTGCGGAGTTTCCGGGGGGTCAACTGTCCTGGCCGGGCGGGTGGCTCGGCACGGCGAGCCTCGCCGTCGGCACGGCGGCGCTCTGCTGCGCGGTGCCCGCACTGCTTCCCCGGCGCGCCGCCGGAGGGACCGGTGCGCGTCGGCCGCGCGGTCGGCTTCGCCCGGTGGTGGCGGGCGTCCTGTTGCTGGTCCTGCTCGTGGTGCTGCTGCGGCCGCCGCTGCTGGCCCGGATCGCGACCGGCTGGCCGCCGCCGGACTGGCGGCTGGTCATGTGCGATGTGGGGCAGGGCGACATGGTGGTGCTGCCGGTGGTTCCGGAGAACGGAGATCCGCCCGACAGCGCGGTGGTGGTGGACGCAGGCCCGGATCCGCGGGCGGCGGACCGCTGTCTGCGTGACCTGGGGATCACCCGGGTGCCGCTCTTCCTGGCCACCCACTTCCACGCCGATCACGTCGAGGGGCTGCCGGGCGTGCTGCACGGCCGGCGGGTGGCGGCGGTGCAGGGGACGGCGGTGAACGATCCACCGGGCGAGGCCGCCCGGGTCGCGGGATGGGCGGCGCAGGCCGGGGTCCCGCTGACGCGGGCCGAGCGCGGTGAGCGCCGGTCTGCGGGGGCCGGGGTCTCGTGGGAGGTGCTGTGGCCGGACGGAGAGGAGTCGACGGTGATGTCGGGTGCGAACAACGCGAGTGTCGCGCTGCTGGTGACCCTGGCGGGCGGTGTGCGGATGGCCCTGCTGGGCGATCTGGAGCCGCCGGCGCAGGAGGCCCTGTTGAGCAGGCTGAGGACGGAAGGGAAGGCGGGCAAGGTGGACGTGTTGAAGGTGGCGCACCACGGTTCGGCCCACCAGGACTGGGAGTTGACGGCGGCGCTGAGCCCCCGGCTGGCCCTGATCTCCTGCGGTGAGGACAACCCGTACGGCCACCCCTCGCCGCGCACGGTGGACCGGCTGCGCACGCTGGGCGCCGCGGTGCTGCGAACGGACCGGATGGGCGACATCGCGGTGACGGGAGCAGGCCCGGCCCGCCTGGGCGCGGCCGTCCACCGGCACGGCGACCGCCCCGGCCACGGCCCGCACAGGCCGCGGGCCACCCATGAGGTGCCGCGGACCGGCGCGGCCTCGGAGCCGATGCCCGCTGCCTGGCTCGCGGTGCGCGCCGGCTTCGGCCGGCGCGCACCGCCCCGGTGATCCCCGGACCGCCCTCCTCCCCGATCCCTGGGGTGTGTGTGGGGTGTGGGGTCGGGGGTTGGGGAGGAGGGCTGGGGCGGGGGCGGGCCCGGAAGAAACGTTTTTCCCGCCCGGCCCGAGCACTGCTCGGGCCGGGCGGGCGAACAAGCACCCCGGGCACGTACCTGCAGCGCGCCCGCTCGGGTGGGGACGGAAGGGGGAACAACGCCGCGCTCCGGGCGGGGCCCGGAGCGCGGCGTGAAGGAACTGAGCGGGAGGGAGATCGGGCGGCACATGTGCACCCTCCCTCCGGAGTGGGAAGTCGACCCAGCCGACTTCCCACTCCGGACCAACCCCTGAGCGAGGCGGCCGCAGCACCAACCTCCCCAGGGCCGCCGATGCGGGCGGTGCGGACCCTCACCGCCGGGGAGTGGGTTGAAGGGCCCCCCCGAAAAACCCAAACCCCACGGCCGCCGCTCCCGACAAAAACCCCCCCCACCCGC
>NZ_JBHVIV010000055.1:0-64300 GCF_042799475.1 Kitasatospora sp. NPDC057692
GTCCGGCCGCGCTCGGCTGAACGCCCGGGCGGGCCGCCCGCGCTGCGCGCCTCCGCCCACCCCACGCGCCCCCACCGCACGACCGTCCGCGCCCCACGCGCGCGCGCACGCGCGGCCCGCACCATCCGCCCCCGCGGCCCCGGCCGCCCCGACCGAACCGGTGCCACCCCCGCGGCGTCCTCCCCACCGGACGCCTGTCCGTCCAATTCGCCCATCACGACCACGAACGGAGTTCCGCACCATGTCCGACCACGACGAACGACTCACCCCGCCCCAGGCCGTCCGCCCCGGCGAGACGGCCGAGCACCCGGCCGGCGAGATCCGGCTGCGCCCGGGCAACGGCCTCGGCCTGCGCTCCCGCCTGCTCGCCGGAACCGGCGGCGCGATCCCGCCGATCGTCGAGTTCCCGACCATGACCACGCCTTTCTGAGAACGGCCCGTACCACCGCGTCACCACCGCACCACCACCGGCCCTGAGCGGCCGGAACGTCCGCCGCCGAGGAACGGGCAGCCCCTCGGCGGCGGACCGGACGGGCCCGCCGGGCGACCCCGCGCTCCACATGTGGTCGTACCGTAACCACCCGGCGGTGACGCCGTGTCCGCTCCGTGTCCGACCCACCACTCTTCAGAACCGATACCCTGTCAAGTAGCCTGCGGCCATGCGGACCACGTCGTCGATCACCGTCGGCCGCGCCACCGAGCTGGCCATGCTCGGCGGCGCGCTGGCCACCGCCCGGCAGCAGGGCGGCGGGGCGGTCTTCCTGCTCGGCGAGGCCGGCATCGGCAAGTCCCGGCTGGCCGGCGAATGCGCCTACCAGGCCTACGGGCTGGGCCTGCCGGTCCTGCGCGGACGGGGCAGCTCGACCGGTACGGTGACGCCGTTCCGGCCGCTGATCGAGGCGCTCTCCTCCCGGTTCCGGGCCGCCGGCCCGCCCACCGACCCCGAACTCTCCCCCTACCGCCCGGCGCTGGCCCGGCTGGTCCCCGAGTGGCGGGACAACCCGGCGACGGCCGGCCCCGGCGCCTACCCGGAGACGGTGGTCGAACTGGCCGAGGCACTGCTGCGGCTGCTCGCGGTGCTCGGCCGCGGCCAGGGCTGCGTCCTGCTCCTGGAGGACCTCCACGACACCGACGCGGAGACCGTCGCCGTCCTGGAGTACCTGGTCGACAACCTGGCCGGCCTGCCGGTGCTGCTGCTCGCCACCCTGCGCGCCGAACCGGGCCCCGCCCTGGACCTGGTGCGCGCCGCCGAGCGCCGCCGGGCCGCCACCGTCACCGAGCTGCGGCCGCTGCCGCCGGCCGAGGTGGCCGTGCTGGCCGCCGCGATCCTGGAGGGCGAGGCCGCCGACCTTCCGGCCGCGCTGGTCGAGCACCTGACCGAGCGCGGCGACGGCTGCCCCTACCTGGTCGAGGAGCTGCTCGCCGACCTGCTGGACTCCGGCGCGCTGCGCCGGGCCGAGGACGGCCGCTGGGCGCTCGCCGACGGCTCGCGCCCCGGGGTGCCCAGCACCATCGTCCACAGCTGGGGCCGCCGGATCGACCAACTCGACCCGCAGGTGAGGGATCTGCTGGTCACGGCGGCCACCCTGGGCAGCCGCTTCTCGGTCACCACCGTGCAGCTGATCACCGGGTACGACGACCGCACCCTGTTCAGCCATCTGCGCTCGGCCTCCGAGGCCAATGTGATCGTGCCGGACGGCGCCGCCCCGGACCGCTACGCCTTCCGGCACGCGCTCACCGCCGACGCGGTGACGGCCGCCCTGGCCCCCGCCGAGCGGGCCGCGCTGGCCCGCCGGGCGGCCCGCGCCATCCTCCGGGCCGATCCCGATCTCGCCGAGGAGCGTCGCCAGTTGGTGGCCTCGCTACTGCTGGCCAGCGGCGACCGGGAAGGGGCGGCGGTACACCTCGCGGAGGCCGGCCGGCGAGTGCTTGAGGCGGGCGCGGCCGGCTCCGCGGTGGTCCTGCTGGAGCGCGCGCACGAGCTCGCGGGGGACGCCGGGCGGGCCGGCATCACCGAGCGGCTGCTGCCCGCGCTGGCCGAGTCCGGGCAGTTGGACCGGGCCTTCGAGCTGGTCCGCACCCTGCCGCCGGTCGCGCCCGCGCCGCCCACCGGTACCCTTCCGGCCGTCGAACGCCGGATCGAGCTGCACACCCGGCTCGCCTGGGCGGCCGTGATGGCCGAGCGCGGCGCCGACGCGGTCGCCCAGGTGGCCGCCGCGCGGGCGCTCACCGTGGGGCCGCCCCGCCCCGAGCAGGACGCCGCGCTGGCCGTCGTCGAGGGCCACCTCGCGCTGCTGCCGGACCACGGGCCGGCGCCCCACGCGCCACCGGCCCAGGACGGCGCCCAGGAGCACGCGCCACCGGCGCAGGACACCGCCGCCCGGCTCGCCGAGGCCGAGCGCCGCGCCCGCCGCGCCGCCGAGGTGGCCGAGCGGGCCGGTCTGCCGGTGGTCGCCTGCCAGGCCTGGCAGTTGCTCGCCCTGCTCGCCCGCGAACAGGGCTTCGACGCCGCCGACGCCTGCCTGGAGCGGATGCTGGCCGTCGCCGAGGCGCACGCCCTGCCGATCTGGCGGGTCGAGGCGATGCTGCGGCTGGGCGCCAACGCCTTCATGCGCACCGGCGACGGCACCCGCCTGGAGCGCGCCCGGGAGGCCGCCGCCGGGCTCGGCGCGATCGTGCTCACCCAGACCCTCGACGGCCTGCTCGCGATGAACGCCGTCATGCGCGGCGAGTGGCACACCGCCCGCACCACCGTCGACCGCTGCCTGGACGCCACCGCCCGGCTGCACAACCTCGCCGCCCACCGCTACCTGCTGCTCTCCTCCGCCACCCTCGCCGCCCACCTCGGCCGCCCCCGGGAGATGGAGCGCGAACTGGCCCGGTTCCGGCAGGCCGGCGGCGAGGAGTCCTTCCTGACGCCGCTGCGCTACGGGCTCTGCCGGGCGGTCGGCGCGCTGCTCGCCGAGGACCGCGCCGGCGCCCGGGCCGAACTGGACGCGGGGCTGGCCTGGGAGGAGGCGCACCCCAGCGTGTTCTACCTGGCCGGGCGGCACGGCCTGCACCCGCTGCTGGAGGTGGTCGAGGGCCGCTGGGGCCGCGCCGAGCTGGACCGGGCCGCCGCCGTGCCGGCCGCCGAACTGGCCTGGAACCGTCAGTTCCTGCGGTTCGCGGACGCGGTGGTGCTGGGCCGCGAGGGCCGCTCCGAGCAGGCCGCCCGTGCCCTCGCCGAGGCCCGCCCGGCCGCCGGGGACTTCCCGCTCGCCCACCACCTGGCGCTGCGGCTCGCCGCGGAGGCCGCGCTCACCGACGGCTGGGGCGAGCCGGTGGCGTGGCTGCGCACCGCCGAGGAGTACTTCCACCAGCTGGAGGTCCAGCCGGTGGCCGCCGCCTGCCGCACCCTGCTGCGGCGGGCGGGCGCCAGCGTGGCCCAGCACCGCGGCGGCCGCGACGCCGTGCCGGCGGGCCTGCGCACCTGCGGGGTGACGGTCCGCGAGTACGAGGTGCTCGTCCTGCTCGCCGACCGCCCGGGCAACCAGGAGCTGGCCCGCAAGCTCTCCATCTCCCCGCGCACGGTGGAGAAGCACCTGGCCAACCTGCTCGCCAAGACCGGCCGCCGCGACCGCGCCGCGCTCTGCGCGCTGGCCGCCGAACTCTGCGCCACGCCCTGAGCGCCGCGTGCGTCCCGGGCGTCCCTGGGCGCACCACGGTCAGGCCCGGCCGGGGCTCGCCAGGGGCTCCGGCGCCACCGCCTCCGGCGCGACCGGCTCGGACAGCCGGCGGGCGAGGGCCCAGGCCAGCGCGCACAGGACGGCCAGCGGCGCGAGCGCGGTGCGCAGACCGGTGTGGTCGGCGAGCAGCCCGACGGCCGGACCGGCCAGGCCGCCCACGCTGACCGCGAGTCCGAGGGTGACCCCGCTCGCGGTGCCGATCCGGTTCGGCAGGTAGTCCTGGCCGAGCGTCACCTGGAGCGAGAACGGCACGTACAGGGCCAGCGAGACCAGCCCGGCGAAGCCGTACAGGGCGACCGGGCCTGGCACCAGCAGCAGTCCGGCGACGGCCGGGACGGCGGCCGCGTACGACAGCCGGACCGTCCGCACCCGGCCCCAGCGGGCGGCGCACCCGCCGCCGAGCACCGTGCCGACCGCCCCGCCCGCGAACAGCGTGAACAGCGCCGCCGTCCCGACCGCCGGGTCGGTGCGGCCGAGCCGCTGCTGGGCGTAGAGGGCCACGAAGGAGCTCAGCCCGACGAACACCACCGAGCGGCAGCCGATCACCGCCGAGAGCCACCGGAAGGCGGCCCAGTCGTCGTGCCGCCCGCCGCCCGCGCCGTCGGCGGCGGTCCCGGCCGCGGCGCGGGCGGCCAGCGCGCGGACCACCGGTGCGGTGAACAGCGCCGCGGCGAGCGCGGGCAGGGCCAGCCAGGGGGTCGCGCCGAGCCCGCCGGCCGCCAGCACCGGTCCGACCAGCAGCGGCGCGAGCGCGAAGCCGATGTTGCCGCCGAGCGAGAACCAGCCCATCCGGGTGTGGCTGTCGCCGCTCGCGGCGCGCGCCAGCCGCGCGGACTCGGGGTGGTAGGCGGCGACCCCGACGCCGGAGAGCGCGACCGCCGCGCAGACCAGCGCGTACGGGCCGAACAGCCCGGCCAGCCCGACGCCGGTCCCGGCGGCGGCGGTGGCGGCCGGGATCAGCCAGGGCATCGCCCAGCGGTCGGTGAGCGCGCCGAACAGCGGCTGCACGACCGAGGAGAGCAGGGTCGCGGCCAGCACGACCCCGGCGGCGGAGCCGTAGTCGAGGCCGCGCTCGGCGACGAGGAAGGGGACGAGGGCGGGCACGACGCCCTGGTAGAGGTCGACGGCGGCATGGCCGGCCGCCAGCACCGCGATCGGGGCGGCGCCGGGGGCGGGACGGGATCGAAGCGTGGTCACCCAGCGATCCTCGGCCCGCCGACCGGCGGCGGACTTCCGATAAAGTGCCCGACGATGCCGAATTCCCGCCAACCAGGATCCGGCCCTCCGGACGCCCACCCGCCGCACGGCTCACCCGAGCTGACGGTCACCCGCCCGCTGCCCGCCGGTTCGACCGTCTCCGAGCACCGCCACGAGGCGCACCAGATCGTCTACGCGGGCCGGGGCGTGCTGGCGGTGACCACCGCCGCCGGCACCTGGGTCGCCCCGGCGACCCGGGCGCTGTGGATCCCCGCCGGGACCGGCCACCGGCACCGCGCCTACGGGCCCACCGTGCTCCACACGGTCGGCCTGCCGCTGGGCCACAATCCGCTGGGCCTGACCCGCCCGGCGGTGCTGGCGGTGGGCCCGCTGCTGCGCGAGCTGCTGATCGCCTACAGCTGTCCGGGAACCGAGGGCACACCCGAGGGGCGGCGGATGCTGGCCGTCCTGCTGGACCGGCTGCGCCGCGCCCCCGAGCGGCCGCTGCACCTGCCGGTGCCGCGCGACCCCCGGCTCGCGGCGGTCGCCGCCCTGCTGGACGCCGACCCGGCCGACGGCCGCACCCTCGGCGACCTCGGCCGGGCGGCCGGCGCCGGCGAGCGCACGCTCAGCCGGCTCTGCCGCGAGGAGCTGGGCATGACCTTCCCGCAGTGGCGCACCCAGCTGCGCCTGCACCACGCCCTGCGCCTGCTGGCCGAGGACGTGCCGGTCACCGCGGTGGCGCACCGCTGCGGCTGGGCCTCGGCCAGCGCGTTCATCGACGTCTTCCGCCGCACCTTCGGCCACACCCCGGCCGCCCACCACCGGTGACGGGGGCCAGGGCGGGTCCGACAACTCCCGCCGGATCAGCGGGCGGCTCCCCCGGCCCGGCGGCCGGGGGCCGTCGGCGACCGACGACAACGCGGCGCGGGGGGACCGCCCGGCCGAAGGCTCAGGGCGTGCGTGCCCCGGCGCCGCCCGCCCGGCGCGACGGGTCGGACCCGCCTCAGGACTCCAGCCGGACGATCTCGCCGATCTCCAGCGCCGCGTGCACCGCGCCGTCCGGGGTGACGGCGATGCCGTGCGGCTCGGCGCCCTCGACCGGGAGCGGGTGGGCGGTGTAGTCGCCGTCGGGGGTGAGGCAGCCGATCCGGCCGGCCGCCCACTCGGTGAACCAGAGCCGGCCGTCCGGACCGGCGGCGACGGCGTGCGGGCGGGCGGCGCGGTCGGGCAGCGGGTACTCCGCCACCTCGCCGTCCGGGGTGATCCGGCCGACCTGGCCGGCCCCGATCTCGACGAACCAGAGCGCGTCGCCGCCGCGGGTGATACCGACCGGCGCGGCGCCCCCGGTGGGCAGCGGGTGCAGGGCGACCTCGCCGTCGACGGTGATCCGGCCGATCGCGTGGGCCTGGTTGAGGGTGAACCAGAGGGCTCCGTCCGGCCCGGCCGTGATCATCGACGGGTAGGCGCCGGCGACCGGCAGCGGGTACTCCGTCACTTCGCCGTCCACCGTGATCCGCCCGATCCGGTCGGCGTTCAGCTCGGTGAACCAGAGGGCGCCGTCGGGGCCGGCCGCGATCCCGTACGGCCCGCCCTCGCCGGGCAGGGGGTACCGGCGGGCCTCGCCGTCGACCGTGATCCGGCCGATCCGGTGGTCGCGCATCCGGGTGAACCAGAGCGCGCCGTCGGGGCCCGCCGTGATCACCGAGGGCCCGCAGCCGGGCGCGTCCAGCCCGTACCGGGTGACGGTCCCGTCGGCCGCCAGCCGCCCGATCTCCCCGGCGTGCACCAGGGTGAACCAGAGGGCGCCGTCCGGCCCGACGGTGATCCCGTACGGCCCGGCCGCCCCGTCCGACACCACGATCCGTTCCATCGTCAGCTCCCGTCCCGCTGCGGTCCGCCACTCCCCGGGCGACCCGTCCGCCACCTCCGCAGCACTCTCCCCCACCGGCCGCGACCGGGCAAACCGGTATTCGGCCCGACGGTGTGTCAGTGGCACCGCCTAGGGTCCCCGTCATGGGTGTCTATCTGGTGAGCGTCGGAGCCGGGGACTGGCTCGACGACGAGGTGTACGGGGCGGTCGGCCGGGAGCTGGACACGGCGCTCGCGGGGCGCGGGCTGCCGCCGTTCGTCTGCCCGCCGGCGGCGGAGTTCCGGGCCGGGTCGGGGCTGAACTTCGAGGAGAAGATGTACCGCCCGATCTCCGGCTTCTCGGAGTTCTGCGGGGAGTTGGCCGACGGCACCCTGGAGGCGCTGGTCGGCTGGGACGTGCTGCTGCCGGTCGGGCTCGACGCGCCGCTGGTGCTGCCGGTGGAGTGCGCGTACAACGACATCACGGCGGTCGGCGACGCCCACCGGGCGCTCGCGGCCGCCCGGCGGCTCGCGGAGCTGCTCGCGCTGCCGCCCGGGATACCCGAGCACTGCGACAACCTGGAGATCAGCACCTGGTTCGCGGAGCACGCGGCCGCCGCGGCGGCCGCCTCACCGGGCCCGTGGACGCGGGACCTGGACGTCGCCTTCTACGCCGCGCTCTTCCTGCGCGCGGCCGAGTACGCCCTGCGGCACGGCCGTCCGCTCACCTACTCCTGAGCCGCTTCCGCGAGGGCCCCGCCCCCGCCGCCGCCGTCGCGGTCGGCGCGGCGCCGCCGGCCGGGGTCGCCGCGCAGGACCGAGACGACCCCGAGCCCGGCGGCGCAGACCGGGACGGCCAGCAGGGCGCCGATGATGCCGGCGATCCCGGAGCCGGCCACCACGGCGACCATGATGGTGGCCGGGTGGAGCTCCACCGTCCGGCTCTGGATCAGCGGCTGGAGGATGTTGCCCTCGATCACCTGGACGGCGACCACCACGCCGAGCGCCCAGAGCGCCGTACCCAGACCGCCGTCGGCGAGCGCGACCAGCACCGCGACGGTGCCGGAGAGGAAGGCTCCGACGAACGGGATGTAGGCGCCCATGAAGACCAGCGCGCCGAGGCCCGGCGCCCCGGGGACGCTGAGGATCAGCAGCCCGACGGTGATGAAGAACGCGTCGATGAGCGCGATCAGGGTGGTGCCGCGCATGAAGCCGGCCATCGCGTCGAAGGCCCGCTCGCCGCAGGCCACCACCGTGTCGGCGGTGCGGCGGGGCAGGTAGGAGTGGATGACCTCGCCGGTGCGGTGGCCGTCGCGGAGGAAGAAGAAGACCAGGGCGAGCGCCAGCACCCCGCCGGTGGCGATCTGGGTGGCGAGGCCGAGCCCGGACAGCACGCTGTCGGTGAGGGTCGTCACCAGCGTGTTGGTCTCGCCCTGGGCGTTGTCCAGCACGTGCCGGATCTTCTCTCCGAAGGGCCCGAGCCATTCGGCGAGCCGGTCGCCGGCCTCCTGGAGCGCGGAGGCGATCTGCGGGGCGCTGTGCACCAGGGAGTTGACCAGCAGGGCGATCACCGTGCTGACGGCGGCCACCAGCACCGCGCAGGTGAGCCCGGCGGCCACCGAGCGGCTGACGCCGCGTCGGACCATCCACGGCATCACGGGCTGGAGCAGTGAGGTTCCGAGCAGGGCCAGGATCACCGGGACGGTGGCGGCCCGCAGTTCGACCAGCGCGAAGACCACCAGCGAGGCCACGGTGATGAGCAGCACCAGCGCCGCGGACCAGGCGGCCGCGGCGCGGACCGGCGCCGGCAGCATGAGGTAGGGGCGCCGGTGGTCGGCGGGTCGCCCCTCGGGCGGAGTCTCCCCCGGCATCCGTTCCTCCGTCCGGTCGATCGGTCCAGGTCTGCCCCATCTCAGCAGATGATCAGATCATATGCCTGATTTATTCCACTGTCGGGCGCGCCCGCCGACCGCGCGCGGGACCGGCGGGCACGCCGCCGCTCACTCGTGGAACTGGAACAGCCAGGCCTGCCGCTGGTCCTGGACCTCCAGCGGCCGCAGCGCGGTGCGCTGCGGGAAGATGTCCAGCACGCTCAGATCCAGCGCCAGCTCCTGGCCGTCGACCGGACCTCCGGGGAGGACGACGTGGAAGGAGAACGGCTCGGCGGCCTGGTAGAGCGCCCATTCGAACGCCTCGTCCGTGCCCCGCACCTGCTGGTTCACCTCCGGCGGGCCGTCCAGTCCGACGTAGGCGCCGTGCCGGAGGTTCCTGATGACGACGTTTCCGTTGTCACAGCCGGCCACCTCCCACTCCTGCTCCCCGGGCTCACCGGTCGGGGGCAGGACGACCACGAACTCCTTGGCGGCCTGGAGGGTGAGCAGCTGCTCGTCGGGCTTGGCGATCGCGTAGACGCCGTTGTTCACAGGGGCCATGGCCGGCTCCACTTCGGTAGGGTGCGTCGATTCAAGCCAGCCGAACCGGTGCGGACACGGAGCACCGCCGCCGGGCCACCCCAATGAGTCTCCGCGCCCGCACATCCGCCCGGCCGTCGAACGCGCTACCCGGCGTCCTCGAAGCGGACCTCACCACCGCCGCCCGCGAAGGCGAGCACCCGTTCGGCCTCGGTGCGCGCCGCGTCCCGGTCGGCCCGGGTGAGCGGCGCGAACGGGCGGACCGTCACCGACCGCGCTCCGGCGCCCTCCTCGGCCAGCTGCCAGCTCCCGGCGACCAGGCCGTCCACCAGCAGGGAACCGAGCACGATGCCGTTCTGGGTCATCACCCGCGGCCGGTACGCCTCGGGCAGCACCCGGGTGCGGTCGGCGTGCGAGAGCAGCAGGTTGTCGAAGGGCGCGACCAGCCGGACCGGGGCCGGGGTGTCCGGGTCGGGCCGGGGCGCGCCGGGCAGGTCGTACAGCAGCCGGCCCTGCTCGTCCCGGAAGGTGACCAGGCCCGGTGCGAGCCGCTTCAGCACCGGGGCGAGCCGGCTGAGGCCGCACCACTTCTGCAGGTCGGCGGCGGTGGCCGGGCCGAAGGCGGCGAGGTAGCGCAGCGCGAGGCCGTCGGGCGGGGGCGCCGGGTCGAGCGGGCGGCCGAGCCATGCCTCGGCGGTGGTGTGCGCGGCGGGGCCGCCGCGCCCCCACAGGCCGCGCGGCGGGACCTGCACCAGCGGCAGCAGGCAGCGTGCGGCCTGGGCGAGCGCGGCCGGGTCGCGGTCGGGGCGGCCGGCGGCCAGTTCGGTGCCCAGCCGCTGGAAGGTGCGCGGCTCCGCCTCGACCAGGGCGCGGGCCTCGGCGGCGAGCGCGTCGAGGTCGAGGCCCACCAGCCGCTTGCCGTAGGTGGTGCGCAGCTGCTGGTCCAGCAGCGGCTGCAGCAGGGGCCGCAGGGCCAGACAGTCCTCGGCGGTGACGAGGTGGATGGTGCCGCGCTGGAGGGCGATCCGCACCGCCCGCCGGGTCTCGATCAGTTCGGTGAGCGCCTCGGGGGTGAAGCCGTCGAGGCGGGCGAGCAGCCCGAGGTAGGGCGGCTGCGGGGCGGCCTGGGCCTGGAGGCCGCCGAGGTGCGCGATCATCGCGGCCGGGGTGTCGGCGGTGCGCTCCAACAGGTGCTGACGGGCCAGCAGCGCGCGGCCGAGCGCCCGCGGGCCCAGCACCCCGCCGTCCTCCCCCGGCGTGCCCTCGGTCACCGGCCGCCGTCCAGGACGGCGCGCAGCAGGGCGATCCGGTTGGTGGTGATCGAGTCGACGCCGGCCTCGCTCAGCTTGCGCATGGTGCGGCGCAGGTCGGCGGTCCAGGTGGAGACGGCCAGCCCGGCCTGGTGGGCGGCGGCGGTGAACCCGGGGGTGGCCAGGCCGAACGGCGGGTTGAGGTACCGCGGGCGCAGATCGTCGAGCAGGGCGCGCACGGGCAGCCGGGGCTGCTTCCAGGTGAGGGCGATCTCGGCCTCGGGGGCGAGCGCCCGTACGGCCAGCATCGCGGTGGCGGGGCCGCAGAAGCCGACCCGCCGCTCGGCGCCGAGTCCGGTGACGACCTCCCAGGTGGCGGCGGCCGGGCCGGCGTCGTCGAGGTCGATGAGGAGTCTGGCGCCGGGCGCGGCGGCGGCGGTGGCCTTGAGCGCCTCGGCGAGGGTCGGGACGCGATGGTGGCCGTCGTCGAAGGCGTCGAGCTGCTCGGCGGTGAGCCGGGAGAGCGGGCGCGGGTCGCCCCAGAGGCGTTCCAGGGTGGCGTCGTGCAGCAGCACCGGGACCCGGTCGCGGGTCAGCCGGACGTCCACCTCGACGGCGTCGGCGCCGGCGGCGAACGCGGACTCCACGGAGGGCAGGGTGTTCTCGCGGTGGCGGTAGGGGTCGCCGCGGTGGGCGACGGCGAGGACGGGGCGGCGGGCGGCGGAGGCGGTCATCGGTCCGTTCATCGGTCCGTTCTTCGGTCCGTTCATCGGGTCGGAGCGGCGGTCTTCGCGGGCGGCCGGGGTCAGCGGAGCCGGCCGGCCAGCCACGGGGTCAGGGTGTACAGGGTGACGGCCTCACGGTAGCTCGGCTCGCCCGGCACGGTGACGATCATGGTGCAGGAGGGCGGGAAGACCCGCTGCCTGAGGTGGACCAGGCCGGTCCACACCGAGTTGAGGAAGGCCGGGACGCTGTCGCGCGGCACGTCGAAGGCGATGGTGTCGACTGTCACCACGGCGTCGTCGTGGACGAAGAGACGGACGGTCACCTCGGGCGGTCCGGAGATCTCGACCAGCGCCTCGTGCGGTATCGCGGCCAGTTCGTCGCTGCCGCCGCCGTCGCCGCCGACCAGGCCGGCGAAGGTCTGGTCGCGGCCGATGTCGTGGCTGGTGCGCACGGAGCGGCCGTGCCGGGCGGCCATCGCCTCGATGGCGAGGACGGCGCTCTGGGTGGACGGCAGCGGGTCCTGGGGCATCGGCGGTCCTCTCGTCGGCGGTCAGCGGCGTTCGATCATCACATTGGTGGACTTGATGACGGCCGTGGCGGGTGCCCCGGGCACCAGCTCCAGCTCCTCCGCCGACTCCCGGCTGATCAGCGAGACCACCCGGAACGGCCCGGCCTGGATCTCCACCTGGGCGGCGACGTCGCCGAGCACGACGTCGGTGACGATGCCCGGGAAGCGGTTGCGGGCCGAGGAGGGGCGGCCCTCGGCGGCGGCGGTCTCGGGGCGGGCCAGTTCGCGCGCGAAGGCGGCCAGCTCGGCGCCGGCGATGATCCGGTGGCCGTGCTCGTCGCGCTCGGCGCCGATCCGGCCGGCGTCCACCCAGCGCCGCATGGTGTCGGCGCTCACGCCGAGCAGCGCCGCGGCCTCGCCGATGCGGTACGGGTTGGCCGGTGCCCCGGGCTGGCCCATGGTTGCGACTCCTGACGGTGGTGCGGTCGGTCGGCCGGGGAGGGACGGCCGTGGTTCGCCCCCGCCCGGTCCCGGCCCCGCGGCCCATCCTGCCGTACCGCCCGGTCGGGGGCGCACACGCCCTTACGGTTCGCCGAAGAGGTCCCGGCGGACGGCGTCGCCCGCGGTGAGCACGGCGCCGCTGAGCACCGCCCCGCCGCCCGCCTCGCCGGGGCGGACCTCGGTGCGCAGCGGCGAGAGGCCGGCCAGCCGCCGTTCGACCCGGGCGGCGAGTTCGGCTCCGCCGGCCCGGCCGATCTCGCCGCCGAGCACGACGCAGCCGGGGTCGAGGACCACGCAGACCGCCGAGACGCCGACGGCGACCCGCTCGGCGAGCGCGTCCAGGAACGGCCCGCCGGGCCGCCCGTCGCCGAGCGCGTCGAGGGCGGCGCGGACGGCGGCCTCGGCGGCGGGGGCGTCGTCGGCCGGATCGGCGGGCAGCCCGTGCTCGCGGGCCAGCGCGCAGACGGCGGCGCTGCCGGCCAGGCCGTGGAAGCCGCCCTCGCAGCCGGTCGCGGAGGGCAGGCCGGTGGTGCCGGGGACGGGCAGGAAGCAGATCTCGCCGGTGCCGCCGCGGGCGCCGCGGCGCAGCTTGCCGTCCAGCACGACGGCGGCGCCGACGCTGTGGCCGAGCCAGACCAGCACGAAGTCGTCCCGGCCGCGGGCCGCGCCGATCCGGTACTCGGCGCGCCCGGCGAGGTTGACCTCGTTCTCCAGGATGACGTCGGTGCCGGGCAGGTCGTCCAGGGCGGCGAGCAGTGCGGCGTGCCAGGAGGGCAGTTCGCCGGTGGACTGCAGGCGGCCGGTGGCGGGGTCGACCAGGCCGGGGGCTCCGACGGCGACGGTGTGCAGGTGCTCGACGCCGGCCCGGCGGGCGGTGTCGAGCAGGGTGCGGACGATCCGGCCGGCGGCGGCGCGGTGGGCGGCGGGGTCGCCGCCGGACTCGTCGACGGTGAGCTCGGCGGCGCCCAGGGTCTGCCCGGCCAGGTCGGCGACGACCAGGGTGACGCCGCCGGAGCGGACGTCGACCGCGCCGAGGTGGGCGCGGGAGGCGACCAGGGCGTAGAGCCGGGCGTTGGGGCCGCGCCGCTGTTCGCCGCGTTCGCCGACGACGGCGACCAGGCCGGTCCGCTGGAGCCGGTCGAGCAGGTCGGCGACCGTGGGCCGGGAGAGGCCGGTGAGGCCGCGCAGCTCGGTCGCGGTGAGTGGTCCCTGGTCGAGCAGCAGGTTGAGCGCCAACCGGTCGTTGATCGCCCGGGCGGTGCTCGGCGTGGCCGTTCGCGCGGTGGTCATGGCCGGACATCCTTCCAGAGTGTTTCTATCAGGGTTCCTTCCTGATAATTTATCGAACCGTCGCCGCACCGCCACGGCCGACGGGCACCACACCGCCACCACACCGCCCCCAGGGCACCGCCGCGCCGCGCGCGGCAGGGAGGGAAGAGCCGGATGACCACCACCCCGACCCCAGCAGGACCACCGTTCGGCGGTGCGCGCGCCGCACGCCGCGCGCGCGTCGCCGTCGCCCTCACCTTCGCCGTGCACGGCGCCGTCGGCGGCACCTTCGTCAGCCGGATCCCGTGGATCCAGAACCACCTGGGCCTCTCCGCCGGCCAGCTCGGCCTGGCCCTGGTGATGCCCGCCATCGGCTCCTCCCTCGCGATGCCGCTGGCCGGCCGGGTGGTCCACCGCTTCGGCGGGCGGGCCGCGGTCGCCGGACTGCTGTCGCTCTGCTGCGTCGGCCTGGCGCTGCCCGTGCTCGCCCCCTCGCTGCCGGTGCTCTGCCTGTTCCTGCTGGCCTACGGCGCGACGGCGGGCATGTCGGACGTGGCGATGAACGCGCAGGGCGTGGAGATCGAGCAGCGGCTCGGCCGCTCCATCATGTCGGGCCTGCACGGGATGTGGAGCGCGGGCGGGCTGGTGGCGGCCGGCGTCGCCATCCTGGCCGCCCATCAGGACTTCGACCCCCGGGTACAGATCGGCGTCACCGCCTTCGTCCTGCTGGCCCTCGTCCACCTGATCTGCGGGACGCTGCCGGACCTGCGCGCGCCCGAGCAGGCCGAGGCGCCGCCGCGGTTCGCGCTGCCGCCGCGCAGCTCGCTGGTGATCGGGCTGGTCGGCTTCTGCGCGGTGTTCGCCGAGGGCGCCTCGATGGACTGGAGCGGCGTCTACCTGCGCGACGTCACCGGCGCCTCGCCCACCGTGGCGGCCGCCGCCTACACCGCGTTCTCGCTCACCATGGCGGTCAGCCGGCTGGCCGGCGACGCGGCGATCCGCCGGCTCGGCGCCGTCCGGGCCACCCGGCTGAGCGGCGCCGTCGCCACCGCCGGCGGGGTGCTGGTGGTCGCCGCCGACCGCCCCGCGCTCGCCATCCCCGGGTTCGCGCTGATCGGCGTCGGCGTCGCCGTGGTGGTCCCGCTGGCCTTCGCCGCGGCCGGCCGGAGCGGCGGCAACCCCAGCCAGGCCATCGCCGGCGTCGCCACCGTCACCTACACCTCGGGCCTGATCGCCCCCGCGATCGTCGGCGGTCTCGCCCAGGCCACCTCGCTCACCGCCTCCTTCGGCGTGGTCACCGCGCTGTCCGCGGCCCTGATGCTGAGCGCGGGCGCATTGCGCCGCGCCGAGGAGCACCCCTCGGTAATCGTGACCACTCCGGAATCGAAGCGGTCTTTCGAAAAAAATACGTCTGCGATATGATCTGAAATTCCGTGGGGAATTCTCGCTAGCATCTCGGACCGCCGGGCACGCACACCGCGTGCCCGGCGGTTCCGCGACCGCGAAGGATTTCCCATGTGCTACGAGACCGACGCCGCGCCGCCCCGCTTCACCCCCGCCGGCCACGCCCTCGCCGAGGCCGCCGCACTCAACCTGACCTCGGCCGACGGCACCGCGGTCGGCGCCTTCCTGGCCCGCCCCGAGC
Organism: Kitasatospora sp. NPDC057692; assembly: GCF_042799475.1. NCBI lineage: Bacteria > Bacillati > Actinomycetota > Actinomycetes > Kitasatosporales > Streptomycetaceae > Kitasatospora > Kitasatospora sp. NPDC057692. Next base: position 15,087 of record NZ_JBHVIV010000055.1, read on the forward strand.
ACCCCGCTGGGCCCGGCGTGCTCGTCCTGCCGGACAACAGGGGCCTTTCCGGTTTCTACCGGCGGACCGCGGTCCGGCTCGCCGAACAGGGATTCCCGGCGCTCGTCGTCGACTATTACGGGCGCACCGCCGGCGCCGACCCCGAGCGCCGCGCGCCGGAATTCGGGGAGTTCCCGAATCTGCTGCCGCACCTGCTCGCGCTCACCCCCGAGGGACTCGACGCCGACCTCACCGCGGGCGCCGACCACCTGCGCGCGCTCGGCGCCGCCGAGGTCGTCGCGCTCGGCTTCTGCTTCGGCGGCCGCCAGGCCTTCCGCGCCGCCGCGCCGCGCTTCGGCCTGGCCGGCGCGGTCGGCTTCTACGGCTACCCCGACACCCTCAACGGCGCCCCCGGGCCGACCCAGCTCGCCGCCGGGCTGACCGCGCCGATCCTCGCCTTCTGGGGCGGCGCCGACGAGCACATCCCGTCCAGCGCGGTCGCCGCCTTCGACGCCGCGCTGACCGAGGCCGGCTGTGCGCACGAGTTCACGACCTTTCCGCAGGCTCCGCACAACTATTTCGAACTCGCGGCGGTCCAACACCTCGACGCCGCACGGGCGTCGTGGCACCGACTCCTTAACTTCCTGTCCGAGCGCACCATCCGCCGCACCTCAGGAGGACACCCGTGACCGACTCCGCCCCCACCCACAGACGCCGCACCCGCGCCGCCCTGCTCGCCCTCACCGCCGCCCTCGCCACCGCACTCCCGATCGCCGGAACCGGCACGGCCCACGCGGAGATGATCCCGCACTGGAGTCCCTCTTTCGAGCTCCGCAACGTGGCCACCAACAAGTGCCTAGAGGTCGCGGACTGGCGCAAGGACGACGGGGCCCCGGTCCGCCAGTGGACCTGCCACGGCGGCCGCAACCAGCAGTGGATGATGAACACCAACTTCGAGCTGGTCTCCGCCAACAGCGGAACGTGCCTGACCGTCCCCGGCGGTAGCACCGTTCCCCCCGACGGCAACGTCCCGTGGGGCGCCCAGCTGTTCATCCAGACCTGCATGCGCCAGGGGTTCCAGTGGTGGGGCGCACCCGGTGTCAACAGCCCCTCGGTCGGGACCGTGTCCCCGATGCGCTACAGCGTGGTGGCCGACGTGGCGGGCGGTGACCCCTCCGACGGCGCCCCGGTCATCGCCTGGGGCTACAACGGCGGCGCCAACCAGTACTGGATCGGGCTCCAGCCTCCTGTCACTCTTGTCCCCCGCTGAACCGGCGGCCCGTCCGACGGGCCGCCACCCTCTCCCATCACCCCGAGGAACCACCATGTCCTTCCGCACCATCTCCTCCGCCGCCGTCCTCGCGCTGGCCGCCGGGCTGGCCCTCGCCGGCCCGGCGTCCGCCGCGCCGGCGCCGTACACCGCGCCGTTCACCATCTCCAACCTCAACTCCGGCAAGTGCCTGGAGGTCGCCGACTGGGGCACCGGCAACGGCGCCGCCGTGCGCCAGTGGAGCTGTCACGGCGGCGACAACCAGAAGTGGTACTGGACCGCCGCCCACGAGCTGGTCAACGTCCACAGCGGCAAGTGCCTGGACAACCCCGGGTACAGCACCGTCCCCGGCACCCGGCCGGTGATCTGGGACTGCAACGCCGGCACCAACCAGAAGTGGACCGAGGTCCTGGCGCACTCCGGGAGCCGCTACTACCTCAACGAGGTCAGCAAGCTCGCCCTGGACGTCGCGGGCGGCTCCAAGGACGACGGCGCGCCCGTCATCCAGTGGCCCATGGGCCCCTCCGGCGCCTCCTACAACCAGATCTGGTTCCCGTCGGACTTCACCGACGGCCCGCGCTGAGCACCGCCCCGCCTTCCGCGCACACCCCACGCAGGAGGAAACCATGACCACGCCCCGGCGCGCCCTCGCCGCCCGTCTCGGCACCGCCGCCGTCCTCGCCGCGGCCCTCGCCCCGGCACTGCCGGCCGCTCCGGCCGCGGCCGCCGACAGGCTGCTCACCAGCGTCAACAACGCCGCCACGAGCAAGTGCCTGGAGGTCGCCGACTGGCGCACCGACAACGGCGCCCCGGTCCGCCAGTGGACCTGCACCGGCGGCGACAACCAGAAGTGGATCCGGACCGACGCCCACGAGTACGTGAACGTGCACAGCGGCAAGTGCCTGGACATCCCCGGGTACAGCACCGCGCCCGGCACCCGGGCCGTCCAGTGGAGCTGCAACCGCGGGCTCAACCAGGCCTGGACCGAGACCGTCGTCCACCACAGCGGCATCCACACCCTCACCAACCAGCACAGCCTGCTCGTACTCGACCTCTTCGGCTTCCTCCGCGACGACGGCGCCCCGGTCGGCCAGTGGGAGCCCAACGGCGGCCTCAACCAGGTCTGGTTCTAGGCCCCCCGCCCCCGGTGGGCCCGGCACCGGTGCCGGACCCACCGGGGGCGCCGGTTAGGCTCTGCGCGTGCCCACAGCCGTGACACCCCCGCCGCCCTCCGACCTGGCCGCCCCGGAGCCCGCACCGCAGCCCGCACCGCAGGCCGCGCCGCCGCCGGGCGGTCGCGGTGCCGCGCCGCGCCCCCAGGTGTCGCGGGCGGCGTGGCTGCGGCTCGCGCTGCTGCTGGCGATCCTGGCGGCGGCGGCCGGTTCCCTCCTGCTGTGGAGCCCGACCGCGCTGCTCGACGGCGGCCTCTCGGCCGGGACCCCGTGGTACACCCGGGCGCCGCTGTTCGTCGCGGTGTACGCGGTGGGCACGACGGCGTTCTTCCCCCGGCCCGCCCTCAACGCGGCGGCCGGGCTGCTGCTGGGCGTGCGGGAGGGCACCGCGCTGGCCGTCCTCGGCACCGCGCTCGGCGCCGCGCTCGCGTTCTGGCTGTGCCGCCGGCTCGGCCGGGAGGCGCTGCGCCCGCACCTGCGGGGACGGCTGCTGCTCGCGCTCGACCGGCGCTTCAGCGAGCAGGGGTTCCGCAGCGTGTTCCTGCTGCGACTGCTGCCCGGGCTGCCGTTCCAGGCCGGCAACGTCGGCGCGGCCTTCTCCGGCGTGCGGTTCCTGCCCTTCGTGACCGCGACCGCGCTGGGCGCGGCCCCGCTGACCGCCGTCTACGTCACCGCGGCGGCCACCGCGCGCGAGCCGGGGTCGGCGGGCTTCCTGCTCTCGGCCGGGGCGATCGTGCTGCTCGGACTGGTGAGCCTGGTCTCGGCGGTGCGGGGTGTGCTGCGCCGCAGGCGCGCGGCCATGGGCTGAGCGCCGGGCGCCCGAGCCGACGCGCCGGGCGCGCAACACGCGGATCCCGCTCCGCCGAGCGGGTCCGTTGTCGGTGCCGCGTGAGATCTTTCCCGCATTGTTGACAGAAGGTCAATTGCGCGGCGGACCCGACCGATATCTTCTACGCGCGCAACCGTACGGCTTTGCGCCGCGTCGATTCTCTTGCCCGGGTCCGCCCGGGCCGTCGGCACGGCGCGACTCGTACGGGGGGCGCGAGCGGGCGCGAGACCGGTGATCAGTGCGATACTCGGACAGTTCCGACGAGTGGATGACGTGTCAAAAGGGCACGCGCACCGGGGGACCTGTACGGAACAGAGGCAGGGAGGCGCGGCATGGGAGCACTTCGCGACGAGCACCACAACGGGTGGCTGATGCCCTCCGGGAGCTACCCGGCCGCGGTGTACGAGGACGAGTGGGTCGAGCAGGAGACGGTACCGTCCTCCCCGGCCCCGACGAGGATCGTGTCCCTGCGGCCGACCGGGTTCGAGGCGGCCCGCACGGTGGGCGAGCACATCCGGGCGAGCACCCCGGTGGTCATGGACCTCACCGAGATGGAGGAGGCCGAGGCCAAGCGGATGGTGGACTTCGCCTCCGGCCTGATCTTCGGCACCCGCGGCGGCATCGAGCGGATCGCCCGCCGGGTGTTCCTGCTCACCCCGGCGGACGTCGAGGTGATGGTGATCGACCGCCCGCTGGACGAGACCGGCTTCTACAACCAGAGCTGACCGGCCACGACCGGTAGGAGAACCGGGGACGGCACCCGCCGTCCCCGGTTCTCTGCTGTCCGGGCCCGGTACGGGCGCGCCTCGAACGAGACACCGGAAGTAATTCTGAGACACGGGCGTCTCATCCGAGGTACCCTCGTTCCATGGCCACCGACCGTGACTCCGTGCTCGAAGCCGCCGTCGGCGTGCTCTCCCGCCGCCCGACCGCCCACCTCGACGAGATCGCCCGCGCGGCGGGCATCAGCCGCGCCACCCTGCACCGGCTCTTCCCGGGCCGGGAGGCCCTGATCCGCGAGGTCGGCATGCTCGCGCTGCAGCGCCTGGCCGCCGCGCTCGACACCGCCGCGGTCGAGGAGGGCGACGCGCACGACGCGCTGCGCCGGCTGATCGACGAGATCGTCCCGGACGCCATGCTCTGCGCCTACCTGACCGGCGAGAGCCAGCTCTACGACGACGAGGCGGTCAACGACCTCTGGGAGGCCCAGATCGCCCGCACGCAGGCGCTCTTCCTGCGCGGGCAGCAGCAGGGGGTCTTCCGCATCGAGCTCTCCGCGGCCTGGCTCAGCGAGGCGTTCTTCGACCTGCTCGCCGGGATCGGCTGGGCCGTCCAGGACGGCCGGCTGGCCTCGCGGGACGCCACCTTCTCGCTCGCCGAGCTGTTCCTCGGCGGCGCCCTGCGAACGCCGCGCCCGCACTGATCCTCCCCCACCCACCGCACCTCGGACCGGAAACCGGACACCGATACCCATGAGCAGCACCGTCCACCTCCAGCCCCGCCAGCGCTGGACCGGCCTCGCCGTCCTCGTCCTGGCCGTCACCCTGGTCGCCGTCGACGCGACCGTCCTCTCCCTGGCCATCCCCTCGATCAGCGAGACCCTGCGCCCCAGCGGCACCCAACTGCTCTGGATCGGCGACGCCTACTCCTTCGTGCTGGCCGGCCTGCTGGTCTCGATGGGCGCGCTCAGCGACCGGATCGGCCGCAAGCGGCTGCTGCTGGCCGGGGCCACCGCCTTCGGCGCCGCCTCGCTGCTCGCCGCCTACGCGCCCGGCGCCGGCTGGCTGATCCTGGCCCGCGTGCTGCTCGGCGTGGCCGGGGCGACCATCATGCCGTCCACCCTCTCGCTGATCCGCACGCTCTTCCCGGACGACCGCGAGCGGGCCACCGCGATCGGCATCTGGGGCGCCGCCGCGTCCGCCGGCGCCGCGCTCGGCCCGGTGGTCGGCGGGGTGCTGCTGGAGCACTTCTGGTGGGGCTCGGTGTTCCTGCTGAACATCCCGGTGCTCCTGCTGCTGCTGGTCTTCGGCGCCTGGCTGCTGCCGGAGTCCCGGGACCCGAAGCCGGGCCGCTGGGACGTGCTGAGCGTGCTGCTGTCGCTCGCCGGTGTGATCGGCGTGGTCTATGCGATCAAGGAGGCCGCGGCGAACGGCGTCGACCGCTGGGACGTGCCGGTGGCGGGCCTGCTCGGGGCGCTGGCGCTGGTCGTCTTCGTCCGCCGCCAGCTGCGGCTGGAGACCCCGCTGCTGGACGTCCGGCTCTTCGGCGACCGGCGCTTCACCGCCGCCGTGCTGGCCTCGCTGATCGCGCTGATCGGGCTCTCCGGCATCGTCTTCGTGACCTCCCAGTACCTGCAGCTGGTCCGCGGCTTCCCGCCGCTGAAGGCGGGGCTGGCCGAGCTGCCGGCCTTCGCCGGCGCGATGGCCGGCGGTCTGCTGACCGCCCGGCTGGTGCGCCGCACCGGCGCCCGCACCGCGCTCACCCTCGGCCTGCTGGCGATGGGCGCCGGGCTGGGGCTGCTCGGCTGGATCCAGCAGGACACCACGTACCTGCTGCTGGCCGCCGCCTTCCTGCTGGTCGGCACGGCCGAGGGCGTGGTCTACACGCTCGGCGCGGACCTGGTGCTGAGCGCCGCGCCGGGAGACAAGGCCGGCGCCGCCTCGGCGGTCTCCGAGACGGCCTACGAGCTGGGCACCGCGCTCGGCATCGCCCTGGTCGGCTCGCTGGTCGGCGCCCTGTACGCGAACCGGCTGGTGGTCCCGGCCGGGACGGACCCGGCGGCGGCCGCGCAGGCCGGCGAGTCGCTGGGCGGTGCGGTGGAGGCGGCGCACCGGCTGCCGGAGACCCTCGCCGGGCCACTGCTGGCGAGCGCCAAGGAGGCGTTCGTGCACGGCGTGAACGTGGCCGGGATGATGGCGGGCGCGCTGCTGCTGGGCGCGGCGGTGCTGGCCTGGCGGCTGCTGCGGGGCCTGGGCGGCGGTGCGGCGGCGGAGCCGGAGGCGATGCAGGAGCCGGTGCCGGCGCAGGAGCGGGCGTCCGAGAAGGCAAACGTCTGAGAAAGCGCACGTCCGAGCAGGCGCACGTCCGAGCAGGCCCGCACCCGAGCAGGCCCGCGCCCGGAAAAGCGGTTCCCCGCACCCCCGCACCCGGGGGGCGGGGAACCGTCGTGTTCGGCGGGCTCCCGGGCGGGTCAGCCGGTGCCGAAGGGCAGTTCCAGCTCCGCCCAGACCACCTTGCCGTCCCGGGTCAGCCGGCTGCCCCAGCGCTGGGCGAGCTCGCTGACCAGGAACATCCCCCGGCCGCCCTCGTCCTGCTCCGCGAAGGGGCGCAGCTGGGGCGTCTGGCCACCGGCGTCGGCGACCTCGACGGTGAGCACCCGGTCGCGGAAGAGCCTCAGTCGGCGCGGGGCGTCGGCGTGCAGCAGGGCGTTCGTGACCAGCTCGCTGACCAGCAGCTCGGCGTAGTCGGAGAGCGCGCCCAGGCCCCAGCCGTCGAGCGTGGCGCGGGTGAAGCGGCGGGCCTTGCCGGGCAGTCGGCCGCCGCCGGTGAGCGGGAGGGTGGCGACCCGGTCGGCGGGCAGCGGCAGCACCCGGGCCATGATCATCGCGATGTCGTCGTCGCTGCCGCCGCTGACCAGCGCGCCGAGTACGGCGTCGCAGTTCTCCTCCAGGGTCCGACCGGGGCCGGACAGGGTGCGGGCGAGCAGGTCGATGCCGTCGTCGAGGTCCTGGCCGCGCCGTTCGACCAGCCCGTCGGTGTAGAGGGCGACCATGCCGCCCTCGGGGAGGGTGAACTCGACCGACTCGAAGGCCACCCCGCCGACGCCGAGCGGCACACCCGGCGGCATCTCGACCCGGCGGGGCGTGCCGTCCGGGGCGACCCAGACGGGCGGCAGGTGTCCGGCGGAGGCGACCTGCAGGGTGCGCTCCAGCGGGTCGTAGACCGCGCAGATACAGGTGGCGAACTGGCCCTCGCCGATGCCGGAGGCGGTCTCGTCGAGCCGGGTGAGCACCTGCTCGGGCGGCATGTCGAGGGTGGCCAGGGTGCGGGCGACGGTGCGCAGCTGGCCCATCGTGGCGGCGGCCCTGATGCCGTGGCCCATGACGTCGCCGACGACCAGCGCGACCCGGCCGCACGAGAGCGGCACGACGTCGAACCAGTCTCCGCCGACCTCGCTGGTGACGCTGGAGGGCAGGTAGCGGTAGGCGATCTCCAGGCCGAGGGTGCGGTGGATCTCCTGGGGCAGCAGGCTGCGCTGGAGGGTGAGCGCGGTCTCCCGCTCGCGGCGGTAGAGGCGGGCGTTGTCGATGGCCAGGGCGGTGCGGGCGACGAGTTCCTCGGCGAGCGCGACATCGGCGGCGGTGAAGGACTCCGGGTTGCGCATCCGGATGAACTCGGCGCCGCCGAGGACCATGCCCCGGGCGGTGACCGGCAGCATCAGGTACGAGTGGATCCCGGCTTCGAGGCCGGGGGCGACCCGGTCGGGGCTGGCGACGAGACCGCGCAGCACCTCGGCGTCGACGTGGGCGCGCAGCAGCGGGCGCCCGCTGCGCAGGCACTGGGTGTAGCTGCGCTCGGGGGCGTACTCGGAGACCTCGCCGACGACGTCGACGGCGTGCGCGAGCCCGGTGTCGTAGGACTCGCCGACCGCGACGGCGCGCAGCTGCACACCGCGGTCCTCCGGGATGGGGGTGGGTTCGGCGCCGCGCAGCACGGTTTCCAGCAGGTCGACGGTGGCGAAGTCGGCGAACCGCGGGACGACGGCCTCGATGAGCTCCTCGGCGGTGCGCTTGAGGTCGAGGGTGGTGCCGATCCGGGCGGTGGCCTCGGCGATGGTGGCCAGGCGCTCCTGGGCGCGGGCGGCGCGGGCCTCGGCCTGGAAGCGCTCGGTGACGTCGATGATCGAGGAGCAGACGCCGAAGACCCGGCCGGTGGAGTCCTCCAGCCGGAAGTAGGAGGCGGACCAGGCGCGGTCGCGGCGCGGGTCGCCGGGCACCCGGCCGTGCGAGCGGGCGTCGACCACCGGGCGGCCGGTGGCCAGCACCTGCTTCATGATCTGTTCTATCTCGGTGCTGTTGATGCCGGGCAGGATGCTGCTGATCCGCCGTCCGAGGTGGTCGGCGACGGGCAGGCCGTTCATCCGGGCCAGTGACTCGTTGAGCCGGACGTACCGCAGCTCGGTGTCGTAGACGGCCATCCCGATCGGGGACTGCCCGAAGATGCCGTCGAGGACGGCGAGGTCGGCCTCCACCCGGTGCAGGGCGGCGGTGTCGGAGGCGGTGGCGAGCAGCAGCAGGGTGCCGCCGGGCCCGGCGATCGGGTAGGTGCGGAACTCCAGCTCGACGGTGTGGCCGTCCCGGTGGCGGACCGGGAGGACCCCGGACCAGCCCTTGCCGCCGAGGATCCGCTCGAAGAGTTCGAGGACCTCGGGGCGGTCGTCCTCGTCGGTGAGCAGCCGGGCGGCGTGGCTGCCGACGGCCTCCTCGGCGGTCCAGCCGAGCAGGGCCTCGGCGTCCTCACTCCAGTGCAGGATCAGCCCGTCGTCCTGGAGCAGGGCGGTGGCGAGCGGGACGAGGCGATGGCCGTCCAGGCGTGCGGGGCTGGCGCCGGCGCCGGGGCCGGTGGCATTGGTGGCGTCCCACTCGTCTCTCCGCATGATCAGGCTGCATCCCGGTTCGGCTCGTGCCCGGCCGGGCGGGCCTCGCGGTCCGTGCGGCCGGGGTTCTCCTCCAGACTGCACGGACATCGACCGCCCGGCGACCCCTTGGTGAGGGGCACCGGTCGTCCAGGTGTACGGGCGTCATGGGCCTACCGGCCGCAGCGTACTCTCCAGAAGGCCCGCCCACTGCCGGATCACCCCGGATCGTCGGGCGCCGTCGTCGGTGAGCAGGTTGGCGAGGCCGAGTCCGCGGGCCATGTCGAGGGTGGCCTGCACGGTTTCGCGCACCCCGGGCCGGGTCTCGTCGGCGCCGAGGAACTCGACGGCGGCGCGGTGGGCCTCGCGGCCGACGCGCCCCTCCAGTCCGATGATCCGCTCGCGCAGTGGTTCCTCGGTGGCGGCGGCGACCCAGAGGTGGAGGGCGGCGCGGAACAGCGGGCCGGTGTAGAGGCGGACGATCATGTCCACGACGGCCTCGGTACGGGCCGGACCGGCCTCCGGCAGCGCGTCCGCATGGGCGCGGACGGCGGCGAGCCGCTCGGCGGTGACGTGCTCGACGGCCGCGGTGAAGAGGTCCTCCCGGGTCGGGAAGTGGTGCTGGGCGGCGCCCCGGGAGACGCCGGCCCGTTCGGCCACGACGGCGACCGTGGAGCCGTTCCAGCCGAGCTCGGCGAGGCAGTCGACCGCCGCCCCGAGCAGCCGGGCCCGGGTCGCGCGGCTGCGGTCCTGCTGGGGGGTGCGGGCGGCCGGTTGGGAGGTCATCTGCGGCGGCGCTTCCTGTCCGTGCGGGGCTGGCGGCCGGTCGATCCTCGCAGACGCCCGGGCCGACGGCGGCGGGGACCGGTGCGGCCGGTGGGACGGCCGCACCCGTGGACGCCGGCGGACGGGTTCAGCGGGCGGCGGCGGCCTCGCGTTCGCGCAGCTCGCGGCGGAGGATCTTGCCGGCCGGGGACTTCGGCACGGCGTCCAGGAACTCCACCGCGCGCACCTTCTTGTACGGCGCCACCTGGCCGGCCACGAAGGCCGCGACCTCCTGCTCGGTGAGCACGCTGCCGGGGGCGCGGACCACGAAGGCCTTGGGGCACTCGGTGCCCTCGGCGTCGCGCACGCCGATCACCGCGGCGTCGGCGATCTGCGGGTGGCTGAGCAGCAGCGCCTCCAGCTCGGCGGGGGCGACCTGGTAGCCCTTGTACTTGATCAGCTCCTTGACCCGGTCGACGATGTGCAGGTAGCCGCGCTCGTCGACGAAGCCGATGTCGCCGGTGTGCAGCCAGCCCTCGGCGTCGACGATGGCGGCGGTGTCGGAGGGGCGGCCGAAGTAGCCCTTCATCACCTGCGGGCCGCGGATCAGCAGCTCGCCGCGCTCCCCGGTGCCGAGGTCGGCGCCGGTGCCGTCGAGGGCGGTGACCCGCAGCTCGGTGGAGGGGACCATCCTGCCGACCGAGCCCGGGGAGGGGTCCGGGTCGGTCGGGTCCATCACGTGGCTGACCGGGGAGAGCTCGGTCATGCCGTAGCCCTGGAGGATGTGCGTCAGCCCGAGCCGGCGGGCGCAGGCCTCGGCGAGGTCGAGATCCAGCGGGGCGGCGGCGCACAGCAGGTACTCCACCGAGGAGAGGTCGTACTGCTCGACCACCGGGTGCTTGGCGAGGGCGAGGACGATCGGCGGGGCGGCGAGCACGGACTGCACGCGCTGGTCCTGGACGGTGCGGCAGAACTGCTCCAGGTCGAAGCGGGGCAGCACCACCACGGTGGCGCCGCAGCGCAGCGGCTGCTGGAGGAGGGCGGCGAGGCCGTAGATGTGGAAGAAGGGGAGGACGGCGAGGACGCGCTCGCCGGGCTTGGGACGGAAGACGGCGTCGGTCTGGGCGAGGTTGGTGGCGATCGAGCGGTGGGTGAGCATCACGCCCTTGGGCAGCCCCGTGGTACCGCTGGAGTAGGGCAGGACGGCCACCGCCTCGGCCGGGTCGAGCGCGAGTTCGGGCACGGGGCCGGTGGCGGCGAGCAGGTCGGCGAGCGAGAGGTGGCCCTCGGCGCCGTCCAGCACGACGATCCCGGCGAGCGGGCGACCGTCCGCGGCGAGCCGGTCGGCCGCGGCCCGGGCGGTGTCCAGGAACGGCGAGACGGTGATCAGCCAGCGGGCGCCGCTGTCCATGAGCTGGCCGGTGAGTTCGCCCTGGGTGGTGAGCGAGGGGACCGGGGTGACCGTGGCACCGGCCCGGGTGGCGCCGAAGAAGGCCATCGGGTAGCGGATGCTGTTGGGGCTGAACAGCGCCACCACATCGCCCTGGCGGACACCCGCCGCGGCGAGTCCGGCGGCCACCCTCCCTACGGCGTAGGCGAGTTGAGCGTAGCTGACGGTCTCGCCGGTGATCCCGTCGATGAGGGCGGGCCGGTCGCCGTGGCGCTCGGCCTCGCCGAGGACGGCGTCGTGCAGGGCGAGGTCGACGATGCCGACGTCAGGGAACTCGCTGTGGAACACCAAGGCGTGCCTCCTGTGCGGTTGTTGGCGCGGGACGGGACGGCCGGCTGGAGGTCGTGGCGACCGGCCGTGCGGCGTGCGGACAGGAGCATACGGACAGTGGGCGCCCGGTGCGCCCCAGTGACGGACGTTTGGCGGAGCGCGCGGGGCGCAGGGGTGGCGCGGTCCGGCGAATTCCGAGGTCGGGGCGGGTCGGCGGGGTCCCCGGTCCGGAGGTCCGGTCAGATACCAGAACGATGGTGCGACGAGACGTTCGAAGCCGCTGCGCTCCCCGGTCCGAGGCCGCTGCGTTCCCCCGGTCCGAGGCCGCTGCGCCGCCCCGCCGGCTCAGTAGGACCTCGGCAGGCCGAGCGTGTGCTGGGCCACGTAGTTGAGGACCATCTCGCGGCTGACCGGCGCGACCCGGCCGACCCGGGTGGCGGCGAGCAGCGCGGCGAGCCCGTACTCCTGGGTGAGGCCGTTGCCGCCCAGGGTCTGCACGGCCTGGTCGACGGTCCGGGCGGCGGCCTCACCGGCCGCGTACTTGGCCATGTTGGCGGCCTCCCCGGCGGCGGCGTCCTCGCCCGCGTCGTACAGCAGGGCGGCCTTCTGGGTCATCAGCCGGGCCAGTTCGACCTCCACCGCGCACTGGGCGAGCGGGTGCGCGAGGCCCTGGTGGGCGCCGATCGGGGTGGACCAGACGGTGCGGGTGCGCGCGTACTCGACGGCCGTGCCGAGCGCCTGGCGGGCGAGGCCCAGGGAGAACGCGGCGGTCATGATCCGCTCGGGGTTGAGGCCGGCGAACAGGGGCAGCAGCCCGGCGTCCTCGTCCCCGACCAGCGCGTCCGCGGGCAGCCGGACGTCGTCCAGGAAGACCTGGAACTGCCGTTCGGGAGCGACGAGTTCCATCGGGATCGGACGGTACTCGAAGCCGGGCGTGTCGCGCGGGACGACGAACAGGGCGGGCTTCAGCCTCCCGGTGCGGGCGTCCTCGGTACGGGCGACGAACAGCACGGCGTCGCACTGGTCGATCCCGGAGACGAACACCTTGCGGCCGGTCAGCAGCCAGTCCGCGCCGTCACGGCGGGCGACGGTGGAGATCCGGTGGGCGTTGGAGCCGGCGTCCGGCTCGGTGATGCCGAAGGCCATCCGGCGGCTGCCGTCGGCGAGCCCGGGCAGCCAGCGGCGCTTCTGCTCCCCGGTGCCGTAGCGGGCGAGGACGGTGCCGCAGATCGCCGGGGAGACGATCAGCAGCAGCAGCGGGCAGCCGGCGGTGCCGAGTTCCTCCAGCACGATCGCGAGGTCGGCGATCCCGCCGCCGCCCCCGCCGTACTCGGCGGGGAGGTTGACCCCGAGGTAGCCGGCCTTGCCGGCCTCGGCCCAGAGTTCGTCGGCAGGCCGGTGGGCACGGGCCCGGGCGAGGTAGTAGGCGGAGCCGTAGCGGGCGCCGAGGCCGGCGACGGCGCTGCGCAGGGCGCGGCGTTCGGGGGTTTCCAGGAGCTGGCTGCCGATGGCGGACATGCGCGGTCCTTCCTCAGACCTCTTCGGGGGACTGTGCGGGAGGCTGTGCGACGGGTCTCACGACGGCGAGCAGCGCGCCGGTCTCGACCTGCCGGCCCGGAGCGGCGCGGAGTTCGGCCAGGATCCCGTCGGCGGGGGCGGTGATCCGGTGCTCCATCTTCATCGCCTCCAGGACCAGCAGCGGCTGGCCGGCGGTGACGGTGTCGCCGACGGCGGCGGTGGTGCGGACGACGGTGCCGGGCATCGGGGCGAGCAGCGCGCCCGGGTCGGTGCGCACCGGGGCGTCGGGGAAGCGCGGCAGCGCGGTGAGCGCGGTGGCGCCGGCCGGGGTGTCGACGTGCACCCGGTCCCCGTAGCGGGCGACCCGGTAGGCGCGCCGCAGCCCGTCCTCGCGCAGTACGACCAGGTCGGGGGCGGCCTCGACCAGCTCGACGCCCGGGTGGTCCTCGGCGTGCAGGCCGGTGCGGGTGAGCCGGTAGCGGACCTCCCGTTCGGCTCCGTCCTCCGTCCGGTAGCGCTTGAGCTGCGGCTGGGAGGGCAGGTTGCGCCAGCCGGAGGGCAGCGCGGTGCGGCGGGCGGCGGCGTCGGCCAGGGCGGCGGCCAGCGCCGCGCGGTCGGCGCCGCCCCGGTCCGGGGCTGCGGTCAGGGCTTCGGCGTGCTCGGCGAGGAAGCCGGTGTGCAGCCGCCCGGCCAGGAAGGCCGGGTGGCGCAGGGCGCGGACCAGCAGCTCCCGGTTGGTGGCGGGCCCGTGGATCCGGGCGCGGGCGAGCGCGTCCGCCAGCCGCCGGGCGGCGGCCGCCCGGGTCGGCGCCCAGGCGATCACCTTGGCGAGCATCGCGTCGTAGTGCGGGGTGATCTCGGTACCGTCCCGGACCCCGGAGTCCAGGCGCACCCCCCGGCCGGTGAACTCCTCGTGCGGGACGGTGAGTTCCAGTCGGTGCAGGGTGCCGGTGGCGGGCCGCCAGTCGTGCGCCGGGTCCTCGGCGTAGAGCCGGGCCTCGATCGCGTGGCCGTCGGCCGGCGGAGCGGCGGGCCCGGGCAGCGCCCCGCCCTCGGCGACGGCGAGCTGGAGGGCGACCAGGTCGAGGCCGGTGACCGCCTCGGTGACCGGGTGCTCGACCTGCAGCCGGGTGTTCATCTCCAGGAACCAGCAGCGGCCGTCCGGTCCGAGCAGGAACTCGGCCGTCCCGGCGCCGGTGTAGCCGATCGCCTTGGCGGCGGCCACCGCGGCCGTGTGCAGGGCGGCGCGCACGGCCGGGTCCAGCCCGGGCGCGGGGGCCTCCTCGACGACCTTCTGGTGGCGGCGCTGGAGCGAGCAGTCCCGGTCGCCGACCGCCCAGACCGTGCCGTGGGCGTCCGCGAGCAGCTGGACCTCGACGTGCCGGCCGGCGGGCAGGTAGCGCTCGCAGAACACCTCGTCGGAGCCGAACGCCTTGGCGGCCTCGGCGCGGGCGGCGGCGAGTTCGGCCGGCAGGTCGGCGAGCTCGCGCACCACCCGCATGCCGCGCCCGCCCCCGCCGGCCGCCGCCTTGACCAGCAGCGGCAGGTCGGCCCCGGTGGGTGCGTCCAGCGCGTCGAGGACGGGCACCCCGGCGGCGGCCATCAGGCGTTTGGCGGCGGTCTTGGAGCCCATCGCCTCGATCGCCGCCGGCTCGGGGCCGACCCAGAGCAGCCCGGCCGCCCGCACCGCGCGGGCGAAGGCGGCGTCCTCGGAGAGGAAGCCGTAGCCCGGGTGGACGGCGTCGGCGCCGGCGGCGAGCGCGGCCTCGACGATCAGCGCGCCGCGCAGGTAGGTGTCGGCGGGCGCGGCACCGGGCAGCCGCACCGCGGCGTCGGCCTCGCGGACGTGCGCGGCGTCGGCGTCCGGGTCCGCGTACACGGCGGTGGTGGCGATGCCCAGGTCTCGGCAGGTGCGGAAGATCCGGCGGGCGATCTCGCCCCGGTTGGCGACCAGCAGGTTGGTGATCACGTGGTGTTCCCCTACATCCGGAAGACGCCGTAGCCGGCGGCGCCCTCGACCGGCGCGTTGTGGATCGCGGAGAGGCAGAGCCCGAGCACGGTGCGGGTGTCGCGCGGATCGATCACCCCGTCGTCGTAGAGCCGCCCGGACAGGAAGACCGGCAGCGACTCGGCCTCGATCTGCTGCTCCACCATGGCCCGGACGGCCGCGTCCGCCTCCTCGTCGTACGGGCGCCCCTTGGCGGCGGCGGACTGCCGGGCGACGATCGACAGCACCCCGGCGAGCTGCTGCGGGCCCATCACGGCCGACTTGGCGCTCGGCCAGGCGAACAGGAAGCGCGGCTCGTAGGCCCGCCCGCACATGCCGTAGTGGCCCGCGCCGTAGGAGGCGCCGATCAGCACGGACAGGTGCGGGACGGTGGAGTTGGCGACGGCGTTGATCATCATCGCGCCGTGCTTGACGATGCCGCCCTGCTCGTAGTCCCGGCCGACCATGTAGCCGGTGGTGTTGTGCAGGAACAGCAGCGGGACCGAGCGCTGGTTGGCGAGCTGGATGAACTGGGCGGCCTTCTGCGACTCCTGGCTGAACAGCACGCCCTGCGCGTTGGCCAGGATGCCGACCGGGTAGCCGTGCAGCCGGGCCCAGCCGGTGGCGAGGCTGGTGCCGTAGCGGGGCTTGAACTCGTCGAAGTCGGAGCCGTCGACGATCCGGGCGATCACCTCGCGCGGGTCGAAGGGCACCTTGAGGTCGCCGGGGACGATGCCGAGCAGTTCCTCCTCGGGGTGCGCCGGCGGGGCGGCGGCGGGGTCCGGGCCCGGGCCCGGCTTGCGGTGGTCCAGGCGGGCGACGATCCGGCGGGCCAGCCGCAGCGCGTCCGGTTCGTCGAGCGCGAAGTGGTCGGCCAGGCCGGAGGTCCGGGCGTGCATCTCGGCGCCGCCGAGCGACTCGTCGTCGGACTCCTCGCCGGTGGCCATCCGCACCAGCGGCGGACCGCCGAGGAACACCTTGGCCCGCCCGGCGACCATCACGGTGTGGTCGGACATGCCGGGCACGTAGGCGCCGCCGGCCGTGGAGTTGCCGAACACCACGGCGACGGTGGGGATCCCGGCGGCGGACAGCCGGGTGAGGTCGCGGAAGAGCGCGCCGCCGGGAATGAAGATCTCCTTCTGGGCGGGCAGGTCGGCGCCTCCGGACTCGACCAGGTTGACCAGCGGGAGGCGGTTCGCGAGGGCGATCTCATTGGCGCGCAGGGCCTTGCGCAGGGTCCAGGGGTTGGAGGCCCCGCCGCGCACGGTCGGGTCGTTGGCGGTGATCACGCACTCGACGCCCTCGACGGTGCCGATGCCGGTGACCAGCGCGGCGCCGACCGGGTAGTCGCTGCCCCAGGCGGCGAGCGGGGAGAGCTCCAGGAACGGCGAGTCCTCGTCGACCAGCAGCTCGATCCGCTCGCGGGCGAGCAGTTTGCCGCGCCCGCGGTGGCGCTCGACGTAGCCGGGGCCGCCACCGGCCAGCGCCTTGGCGTGTTCGGCGTCCAGGGCGGCGAGCTTGGCGAGCATCGCCTCCCGGTGGGCGGTGTACTCGGCGCCGCCCGGGTCCAGGCGGGTGGGCAGGACGGTCACAGCAGGGCCTCCGGGATGTCGAGGTGGCGCGAGCGCAGCCACTCCCCCAGCGCCTTCGCCTGCGGGTCGAAGCGGTGCCGGGCGGCGACGCCCTCGCCGAGCAGGCCGGTGATGGTGAAGTTGACCGCGCGGAGGTTCGGCAGGAGGTGCCGGGTGATCGGCAACTCCGCTACTTCCGGGAGGAGTTCGCGCAGCAGTTCGGTGGTGAGGGTGCGGGCGAGCCAGCGCCGGCCGGGCTCGTCGCGGGCCCAGACGCCGAGGTTTGCGTCGCCGCCCTTGTCGCCGCTGCGGGCGCCGGCCACCAGGCCGAGCGGGGCGCGGCGGGTGGGGCCGGGGACGGGGGCCTCGTCGTCGGCGGGGGCCTCGTCGTCGGCGGGGGTCTGCTCGGCGGGGGTCTGCTCGGCGGGGGTCTCCGCGACGCGGGGCGGTTCGGGTCCGGGTCCCGGTTCGGGTCCGGGTTCGGGTTCGGGCGAGGTGACCGGCGCGGGCGGGATGTCCACCCGTCGGCCGTCCGGCAGCACGGCGGTGTGCCCGACGGCCTCGGCGTCGATGTACGCGGCCTCGAACACCCCGTACGGCGCGCCCGGCCCCGGCGGTGCGGTGAGGTGGAAGCCCGGATACCCGGCCAGCCCCAACTCCACGGCCACCCGGCCGAGTTCCCGGCCCACCCGGTCGGGGTCGCGGTCCCGGGCGGTGAGCCGCAGCAGCGCGGAGGCGGCCTCCTCGGTGGGGGCGTCGGCGTGGTCGGTGCGGGCCAGGGTCCAGTGCAGCCCTGCGGGCCGGCGCCCGGGCGCGAGCGCCTCCTCGAACTGCCTGCGGACGAGCGCCGCCTTCGCCTCGATGTCGAGCCCGGTGAGCACGAACACCACCTCGTTGCGGTGGCCGCCGAGCCGGTTCAGCCCGGCCTTGAGGGTGGCCGGCGGCGCCTCACCGCGCACCCCGTCGATCCGCACCCGGTCCGGACCCTCCTCCGCGAGCCGGACGGTGTCCAGCCGGGCCGTCACGTCCGGGCCGGGGTAGCGCGGTCCGCCGGTCTCGTAGAGGAGTTGGGCGGTGACGGTGCCGACGGTCACGGCGCCGCCGGTCCCCGGGTGCTTGGTGATGACGCTGGAGCCGTCCGGATGCAGCTCCGCCAGCGGGAATCCGGGCCGGGTGACGTCGTGCTCGCGGAAGAACGCGTAGTTGCCGCCGGTGGCCTGCGCCCCGCACTCCAGCACGTGCCCCGCCACCACGGCGCCCGCGAGCGCGTCCAGGTCCCGCGGGCCCCAGCCGAACCGGGCGATCGCCGGGCCCGCCACCAGCGCCGCGTCGGTGACCCGTCCGGTCACCACCACGTCCGCACCGGCCCGCAGGCACTCCGCGACGCCGAACGCCCCCAGATAGGCGTTGGCCGCCAACAGCCCTTCGGGCAGCCCGAGTTCCGCCCGGCGCGGCAGCAGGTCGTCACCTTCGACGTGCCCGACCGCGGCGTCCAGCCCCTGGCTCCGCGCCAACTCCCGCACGGCGTCCGCCAGCCGGGCCGGGTTGAGGCCGCCCGCGTTGACCACGATCCGCACCCCGCGCTCCAACGCCAGGCCGAGGCACTCCTCCAGTTGCCGCAGGAACGTCCTGGCGTACCCGAGCGAGGGGTCCTTCAGCCGGTCCCGCGCCAGGATCAGCATGGTCAGCTCCGCCAGGTAGTCCCCGGTGAGCACGTCCAGCGGCCCGCCGGTGAGCATCTCCCGCATCGCCGAGAACCGGTCCCCGTAGAACCCCGAGGCGTTCCCGACCCGCAGCACCGGCCCACCGCCCGCCGCCCGCGCCTCCGACCCCACGTGCACGCCTACCCCCGGAGGTGGCCCAACGTTCGCCGACAGTGAGCAGGTTGGCACCCTCCGAGAGGAAAAGCAATCACGCGTGCTTGTTTTTTCGGCGGCAACCGGCCGACGGATCCGGCCACCCGATCAGG
This sequence comes from Kitasatospora sp. NPDC057692, assembly GCF_042799475.1. Taxonomy (NCBI): domain Bacteria; kingdom Bacillati; phylum Actinomycetota; class Actinomycetes; order Kitasatosporales; family Streptomycetaceae; genus Kitasatospora; species Kitasatospora sp. NPDC057692. The sequence continues at coordinate 33,502 of NZ_JBHVIV010000055.1, forward strand.
CTCCCCGCGGCACGAACGCCTCCCGGCCCCGCCGCTCGCGCCGCGGGGCCGGGAGAGAGGTGCGCCCTCAGCCGTTGTTGCGGGTCCAGGTCTCCGCCGAGCAGTTTCCGCTCGCGGTACAGATGGCGACCCGGATGCCGCTGCCCTGGGATCCGTAGGCATTGGGGCTGGTGCTGTCCTCGTAGAAGTCCTTGTTGCAGTGGCCCCACGTCCCCACGACCGAGATCGAGCACTCGCCCTGCCGGTACAGCTGCCAGGAGCTGCCGTTCCAGAGGTAGTTGCTCCAGCGGGCGTACGCCCCGGCGGTGTTCGCGACCAGGTAGACCTGGTCCCCGTACATCTGGAAGCACGCCTCGCCCGCGGCGGACTCCGCGCAGGGGCCCGTGCTGTGGACCGGCCCCCCGAGCACCGCCTGGTTGTACTCCGTCGCCGCCACGGCCGCCGCGGCCGGCGGGCCGGAACGCGCCGCCGCCGAACTCGCCGGGGCCGCCAGGCAGACGAGCATGAGGGCCGCCACCACCGCACCGGGGATCCGGGCCCGCCCCATGATGTTCCGCACCACGATTCCTCCTTCGCCGGCACCGCTGCCGATCGCTCCGAGGCTGATGCCCGGAGGGTGCCCGGGGCAACGGTCCGGCGGCGTCCCGGACGGCCCGGGGCTGTCCGGCCCGGTCGGCGCCCTGTCCGGGTCGGCGTCCGGGAGCGGTTCGCGCCGGCGGCGGGGGTCAGGCCGGGAGGAGGGTGTCCCACTCGGCGCGGGTCGGGCCGTCGTGGTGGGGGGTGAAGTCGGGGCGGGCGGCGAGCCAGGCGGTGAGGTGGCGGTCGACCTCGGGGGTGCCGTAGGCGTCGTCGGGGGTCCGGAGGAGGTGGCGGACCTGGGCGCGGGCCCGCATCACGACGGGGTCGTCGAAGGCGCAGGCGGCGAGGGCGGCGGCACGGCGGTCCGGGGGCGGCGGGTCGTCGGTGAGGCGCTGCTCGTTGGCTCGGTCGGCCGCCACCTGGGCGTCGAACCACGGGCGGAGGGCCTGCGCCGTCCAGGTGTGGTAGCCGGCGGGGTCGGCCGCCGTCGCGTCGGCGTGGGCCGCGAGGTGCTGGGCGGCGCGCAGGCCGAGGGCCACGCCGTGGCCGAGCGTGGGGTTGGTGTGGACGAGGCTGTCCCCGGCGTTGACCAGGCCGGTGACGACGGGTCCGTCGTCGTCGGCCAGGGAGGTCCAGCGGTTGTCCAGTCCGGCCATCGCCAGGACGGCCGACCGGGGCTCGGGGTCCAGGTCGAGCCAGGCGGCGGTGGCGGGGAAGCGGCGGGCTGCGGCCTCGAAGACGACGGGGTCGGTGAGCGCGCCGCGGGTCGGGTCGGCCGTGGAGAGCACCAGGTTCACCGCGACGGTGTCGTTGTCGGACGGGAAGACGCCGGCGAGCGCGAACGGCGCGGAGGAACCGGTCTTCACCCGCCCGGGGTCGCGGGGGCCGTCGGTCCGCAGCCGGTACCAGCGGCAGAGGTAGGCGATCCCGGCGCGGTGGCTCTCGACCGCGGGCGGGCGGCAGCCGGCCCCGACCAGCCAGCCGGGTACCGGCGAGCGGCGGCCGGACGCGTCGACGACGAGGTCCGCCCGGTGGGTCTCCCCGTCCACCCGCACACCGGTGACCCGAGCCGGGCGGCCCGGCGCGAGGTCGAGGCCCCGCACCCGGGCGCCGCGCCGCACCTCGACGCCGCCTTCGCGCCGGACGGCCGCGGTCAGGGCGGCCTCCAGCACGATCCGGCGGGTGCGCAGCGTCACCAGCTCCTCGTCGCCGACCCGGTACGGGGGGTGCTCGCCGAACCAGTCGAAGTCGTGGTACTCCCGGGCGCCGCGCGCCAGCAGGTCCGCGTGGACGTCGGGGGCCTCGGCGTGCAGCACGGTGCGCACCGGGGCGAGGAACGAGTGGGGCTGGACGGCCTGCGGGACCCGGGGCCTGTCCCAGTGGAAGAAGTCCTCGTGCAGGTCGTCGCCGGCCTCCCGGACGTCCTGTTCGAACACCGTGACCGCATGACCCCGCCGGCCGAGCATGAGTGCCGTTCCCAGCCCGCCGATGCCCGCGCCTATCACCGCAACCCGCGCCATGAGCTCCCCGTTCGCGTCGTGTTGCAAGATGATCTTACTGGTCGGCGACCACCGCTCGGCAAGCACCGGCCCGGACCGGACCGGGCACTGGCGGGCCGTCAGGGGTTGACCCGCACGGGGCGGAGGCTCGATGATCATCGTCTTTCACGACCAACGGGGGTTTTCATGAACAGCACGTCCCTCAAGCGCCGCGGCGCCTTCCTGCTCGCGGCCACCGCCCTGGCCACGGTGGGGGTCGCGGGCAGCGCCCAGGCCGTGCCCAACTCCGGCTCGCTCTGGGTCGGCTACGGCAAGGCCAACGCGTACAACAGCGTCCGCTGCGTGCAGCTGATCTCCAACAGCCTGCACTACCAGACCGGTTACCACACGGTCGCGGTCGACGGCGCCTTCGGCCCCGACACCTACGGGGCGGTCGTCGCCCTCCAGCGCTGGGCGGGCCTGGACCAGGACGGCGTCGTCGGTCCGAAGACCGGCGACTACATCATCACCGCGACCAAGGACGAGTACAACTGCTACTGGAACCTGCCCTCGCTCAACTGACGCGGTAGCGATGGGTCCGCTCCCCCTCCGGACCACCCCCGGCGGTAGCCGCCGGGGGTGGTCCGGAGGGGAGGGCCTACAGGTCCCAGCGGACGGGGAACGGCCTGCCGTAGTCCGCGATGCCCCGCGGGAACATCGACCCCAGGACGATCCGGGTGTCGGTGACGAAGGACGGCGCGGAGCAGGGGACGTCCCGCGACCACGGGGGAAGGGCGAAGCGCGACCCGTCGGGGTTCCAGCGCTGCGCGCAGAACTGGGCGCGGGCCGGTGGCGGGTCGCCGGTGCACCCGACGACGAGGCCCTGGTCGTTGACGGCGGTGGCGACGCTCGGCAACGCGGTCGGGTCGAGCGGCTGCGGTGTGCCGTCGACCGCCCGGCGCGCGGCACGGCCTCCGGCGCTGCCCACCACCGTGCCCGCATTGTTCACGGCCGTCGCCGCACTGCCCGGACCCAGGTCGGCGACGGTGCCCGGGGCGTCCCGGACGAGGGCGTGGTCCGGTTCCGCCGGACCGGCCGGACCGCGCCGGCCGTGGCCGGGGTCAGCGGGCCCGCGGCCGCTCGGCCGGGGCGTTCCAGTCCGGCACCCGCGCCCCGGGCAGGGTGAAGGTGGCGAAGTCGGTGGTGCGGCGGAACGCCTCCAGCCGGTAGAGGTCGCGGGCGTAGGCCCACAGGTGCGGGTACTCGGCCAGGCCCGGGTTGATCGAGCGGTCATGGTTGGACCTGGCGTCGTAGCGCACCAGCGTCACCCAGAGCCGCACGTCCGCCTCGGTGAGCCGGTCGCCCAGCAGGTAGCGGCGGTCGGCCAGCCGGGCGTCCAGCTCCGCGAAGGCGTCCAGCAGCAGGGCGCGGGCCGCGAGCCCGGCCGGGTCGCTGCCCGCCGCCGCGCCGACCCCCTGGTTGACCGCCGGGTGCAGCTCGGCGTCGAGCGCGTCGATCTCCGCCCGCAGGTCCTCCGGGTAGGTGTCGGCCCCGTTGCCCCACGCGCCGAACCGGGTGGCCAGGTCGATGCCGATCCCGGTGAAGTCGTTGCTGACCACCCGGCCGGTGTGCCGGTCCCAGAGCGTCGGCACCGAGACGTGCCCGTCGAACCCGGGCTCGGTCCGGTCGTAGGCCTCGCGCAGCAGCGTGAAGCCGTTGACCGGGTCCGGGCCGTGGGTCTCGCGGAACGCCCAGCCCCGGCCGTCGCGCTCGCCGTCCACGTACGAGACCGAGACGACGTCCTCCAGCCCGTTCAGCGCGAGCTGGAGGGTGACGCGGTGCGCCCAGGGGCAGAACCAGCCCGCGTAGACGTGGTACCGGCCGGGCTCGGCCCGGAAGCCGCTGCTGCCGTCGGCGGTGATCCGTCCGGTGAAGCGGTAGAGCGGGCGCTCGTCGCCCGGGGCCCTGGTGATCCGGTACTCGCCGTGGACGGCGGTGTCGGCGGGACTGGCGTACGCCGCCTCCGCGGCGTCGGTCCCGGTCCCGGGGCCGGTCTGCTGGAGGGTCTCACTCACGTCTGGCTCCTTGGAGGTGAAGGCACGGCGGCGCGGCGGGAGCACGCGCGTCGGGCACCGCGGCCGTCCGCCCCCGTGGGCGGACGGCCGGGGCGGGCGTGACGGCGTGCGAAGGCCGGGTGTCGGCCGCCACCGCCCGACCGGGGTCGGCGGCCCGCCCCCGGACCGGTCTGCCGCCTCACCAAAGGACAGCACGGCACTGTGTCACGGGTGTTGCCGCACTGTGGCGGTCCGGGCTCGCGGCCGCCCGGTGCGGCGGTGCGCGTGACGAGCGGCGGGGCCGGAGGGCAGGATGGGCCGCATGTGCGGTCGCTTCGTCTCCACCACCACCCCGTCCGATCTGGCCGATCTGCTGCGCGCGTCCGCGTGGCCCGCGGCGGAGGCCCTGGCGCCGTCCTGGAACGTGGCGCCGACGGACCAGGTGGCCGGCGTGCTGGAGCGGGTCGACCGGGAGACCGGGGAGATCACCCGGCAGGTGCGGTCGCTGCGGTGGGGCCTGGTGCCGTCCTGGTCCAAGGACCCGGGTTCCGGGGCGCGGATGATCAACGCCCGGGTGGAGACGGCGCACGAGAAGCCCGCGTTCCGCAAGGCGTTCAAGGAACGGCGGTGCGTGGTGCCCGCGGACGGCTACTTCGAGTGGCGTCCGGTCGCGGCGGCCGAGGGGCGCAAGGCGTACAAGCAGCCGTACTACCTGCACCGGCCCGACGGCGGCCTGCTGCTGATGGCCGGGCTCTACGAGTTCTGGCGCGACCGCGCGGTGGCGGAGGACGACGACCCGGCCGCCTGGCTGGTCACCTGCACGGTGCTGACCACCGAGGCGACCGACGCGGCGGGCCGGATCCACGACCGGATGCCCGTCACCCTCGCCCCCGACGCCGTGGACGCCTGGCTGGACCCCGTGGTCACCGACCCGGGCGAGGTGCGCGGCCTGCTGCACGCGCCCTCCGGGGAGCTGCTGGTGCGGCCGGTGGCCACGGCGGTCAACAGCGTGCGCAACGACGGCCCGCGCCTGCTGGACCCGGTCGAGGACCCGCTGCCGGAGGTCACCGGGGGCCACTACACCTGAGCGGCCCACCGCTCTATGGCCAATCCGTGTCGTTCTTAGAATGGCCGGATGAAGGACATCGACGCGATCGCGCTGCTGCAGGATCCGGTGCGCCGCCGGCTCTACGAGTACGTGGCGGCCCAGGGCCGCGAGGTCGGCCGCAACGAGGCCGCCGAGGCGGCCGGGGTGACCCGCACGCTCGCCGCGCACCACCTGGACCGACTGGCCGGGGCCGGACTCCTGGAGACCGGCAGCCGCCGGCTGACCGGCCGTTCGGGCCCCGGGGCGGGGCGCCCCGCCAAGGTGTACACCCGGGCGCGGGCGGAGCGGTCGGTGTCGCTGCCCGCGCGCGACTACCGCACCGCCGCCGAACTGCTCGCCGAGGCCGCCGAGGAGGCCGGTCTCGACGCCGGACTCGGCGCGGCCGCGCGCCGCCGGGGCGAGGCCCTGCGCGCCGCGGCGGGCCCCTGCGGCGACCTCGCCGCGGCGGCGGACCTGCTGGCCGCCCGCGGCTACGAGCCGTACCCGGAGCGGGCCGAGGGCCCGGACCGGGAGGCCCTGCGGATGCGCAACTGCCCGTTCCACGCCGTCGCGGAACACTTCCCGCCGCTGGTCTGCGGCATGAACCTGGCCCTGCTGGAGGGGTGGCTGGGCACCGACGGCGCGCTGCGCGCGCGGATGGACCCCCGCCCCGGCGAGTGCTGCGTGGTGGTCGAGGAATCTAAAAACAACGATGATTGACATAGAAATCGGGGCCGTGCTGGAATGCGGGACATGACCTCACCCACGCCCGCCGCCCAGCTCGCCCAGCTCAACGTCGCGACGCTCAGCCACCCCCTCGACGACCCGCGGATCGCCCCGTTCGTCGAGCTGCTCGACCCGGTGAACGCCGCGGCCGACGGCGCGCCCGGCTTCGTCTGGCGGCTGGTCGGGGACGGCGCCGCCGACGCCACCGGGCTGCGTCCGGCGGGCGAGGACGTCATCGTCAACCTGTCGGTGTGGGAGAGCCCGGAGGCCCTGTGGGACTTCACCTACCGCAGCGGGCACCTGGACGTGGTGCGGCGGCGCCGCGAGTGGTTCGAACGACACGTCCGGGCGCACCTGGTGCTCTGGTGGGTCCCCGCCGGACACCGGCCGGGCGTGGCGGAGGCGCTGGAGCGGCTGGCGGACCTGCGGGCGAACGGGCCCTCCCCCCGTGCGTTCACCTTCGCCTCGGCGTACCCGGCGGCCGACGCCGTTGTCGGTGCCCCGCGCTAGCCTCGGGGCATGTCGATCACCGCACACCTGCGCGCCTCGGTGAAGCTGCCGGGCGGCGCCGCACTCGTCGACGGCTTCGCCCTGGAGCGCCGCGGGGACGGATCGCTCCGCGCCCTGCTCCGGCACGGGTCGGAGCTGGAGGTCCATGACCTGGAGGAGCTGTTCGCCGGGGAGCGCGCGCCGGCCGCGGTCTTCCCGGTGCCCCGGCCCGGGTGGGAGCACGGCGGGCAGTCGGTGAGCCCCGACGGCTCGTTCGCGGTGTTCACCGACCAGCGCGCCGTGCGGGCGGTCGCGCGGGACGGGTCACCGCTGTGGGAGTACCCGCACGCGTGCTGGGGGTGCGGGAGCAGCCCGGCGCACACCGACGGCGAGCCGGAGGTGTGCCCCGGCCCGGAGCACGGTTCCTGCTTGGTCTCCGAGGACGGCCGATTCGTCTGGGCCCACATCGTCTCCGCGTCGGCGGCGCAGAACTCCCGCGAGCACTGGGTCCTCCTGGACGCCGGGGACGGCACGGAGCTGGCCCGCCGGCCGCTGCGGGACAGCACGGCCCTCGGCTCGCACCAGCTCCCCCACCCGGACGGCGCCCATGTCGCCCTCGACATCGGCATGGGCCAGGACGGCGTGCTGGTCCACTGGGCCCGCTGGGACGGCGCGGAGCTCGACGGCTGGGTCGTCAGCCACCACCTGGACCGCATCCTCGCGGACGTCCACCCCGGCCACCCGGGGTTCCTGACGGTCGAGGACAACGGCGCCGACCTGCGACTGCACGGGCTGGACCGCACCGTGCTCGCCGAGCGGGAGCCCGCGGAGGGCGAGGACGAGGACGAGGATCCGCCCTGCTGGGACCGCTGCTGCGGCTTCGTCGACGCCGACACCGTCATCGCCTCGACGGTCGACTCCGACGGCGCTCCGGAGCGCACGCGGCACTGGCTGCTGGACGCCCGCACCCTGGAGATACGGGGCACGGTCGGCTATCCCGCCGGCCCCGTCGACAGCTATGTGCGCCCGCTCGGGGACGGCACCTGGCTGACCTACGACGACGCGAGCGGAACGCTCGACCGCTGGAGCGCGACAGCGGTGTGACCGTTCCGCAGAGGTGCGACCGCGCCGCGGAGGCGGGCCCGTCAGTCCAGCGGGAGGGCCATCTCCAGCTCGCGCGCGGCCGGGTCGAGCGGGTACGGCTTGGTGGTGCCGGTGAAGTCGAAGCCGCGGCGGCGGTAGAAGGCGGCGGCCCGGGCGTTGTCCTCGTGCACGGTGAGCAGCAGGCGCCGCGCCCCGGCCTCGTCGCGCGCCCAGGCGACGACGGCGTCCAGCAGCAGGTCCGTCACACCGCGCCCGCGGCCGCGGTGTTCCGGGGCGACCCAGACGCCGACCAGCAGCGCCGCGCCGGGCTCGGGCGTGAGGCCGATCATCGTCCCGATCCACTCCCCCGGCGTCCCGGTGACGGCGACCAGGCCGAGGCTGCCGGGCTCGTTCACCCGGCGGACCCGGGCCCGCCACTCCTCCTCCCCGTGGGCGAGCGCGGTCTCATGGGTCTCCAGGAAGGCCATGGGCGTGTCGAGCAGCTGCGCGAGGCGCACCTCCCGCAGCCGCTCCCAGTCCGCCGCGCCGATCCGTTCGATCCGGTAGTCCATGGCCGCGCCTCCCCGTGGTGATCATCGTTCTCGCGGTTCAGGAGCATAGGCCACCGGCGACGGCTGCCGACAGGGCTCCGGGCGCGCACCGACAGAGCTCCGGGCCGGTGCCGACGGAACGTCCGAAGGGCCGCCGGGAAAGCCTCCGGCCGGGCGTCGACGCAGGTCAGCGACGGCCCGACGGATAGGGTGCGGGAGGGGCGGGCACCCGCAGCGCCCCGGACCCCAGCCGCCGAAGCCCCCGAAGGAGCCCCGCCATGCCGACCGCCGCCGACACCGCCGCCGAAGCCGCCGAACCGTCGATCGCGCGGTTCGGTCTGGGCACCGCGGCCGTCGGCCGGCCCGGGTACATCACGCTCGGCCGCGACCTCGACCTGCCCGCCGAGCGCACCGTGGACGCCCTGCGCGAACGCACCCACGCCCTGCTCGACGCCGCCTTCGCGGCCGGGGTGCGCTACTTCGACACCGCCCGCTCGTACGGCCGCGCGGAGGAGTTCCTCGGCGCCTGGCTCGCCGCCCGCCCCCAGGCGGCGCCGGAGGTGACGGTCGGCAGCAAGTGGGGCTACACCTACACCGCCGACTGGCGGACCTCCGGCGTCCCGGTGCACGAGGTCAAGGAGCACTCCACGGCGGTGTTCGACCGCCAGGTGGCGGAGACCCGGGCGCTGCTGGGCGGGCTGCCGGACCTCTACCTGGTGCACTCGGTCACGCCGGACAGCCCCGCGCTCACCGACCCCGTGCTGCACGCGCGGCTCGCCGCGCTGGCCGCCGAGGGCGTGCGGGTGGGCCTGTCCACCAGCGGCCCGGCGCAGGCGGAGGCGGTGCGCGCCGCCCTGGAGGTGACGGTCGACGGCCGGCCGCTGTTCGCCGCCGTGCAGTCCACCTGGAACCTGCTGGAGCCCTCCGTCGGCCCCGCGCTCGCCGAGGCCGGCGAGGCCGGGTGGCTGGTGGTGGTCAAGGAGGGCATGGCCAACGGCCGGCTCGCCGACCGCAACGCCACCGGCCCGGACACCGCCGCGCTGCGCGCCCTGGCGGCCCGCACCGGCGCGTCCTGCGACGCCCTCGCGCTCGCCGCCGTCGCCGCGCAGCCCTGGGCGGACGTGGTGCTCTCCGGCGCGGCCACCACCGGCCAGCTGGCCTCCAACCTGGAGGCCGTCGGGCTCGCCGTGGACGCCGCCGCGCTGGACGGCCTCGCGGCGCTCGCCGAGCCGGCCGAGGAGTACTGGCGCACCCGCTCCGCGCTGCCCTGGGCCTGACGGCCCCGTCCCCGCACCCGCCTGTGCCCCGCCGCCGCCCCCGTCAGTGCGGGGCGCGGCGGACCGTCAGCATGTCCTGGGTGTGGCCGATGGCGTAGCCGCCGTCCGGCCGGGTGAAGTGGCGCTCGACGTAGGCGGTCAGCTCGGCCCGGTCGGGCAGCGGGTCCATGGCGGCCAGGTCGGCCACGTTGACCATGAACTCGGCGACGTCCACCGCCTCGTCCAGCCGGTCGGTCCGGTAGTGCAGGTCGAGGGCCTCCAGCGCGTACGCGTACTGCGCGGCGGAGCCGTCCGCGTCCTGGGCCGCCAGCTGCCCGGCCAGCGGCGCGAGGTCGTAGCGCACGCCGGTGAAGTGCGCGGCCATCCGCATGCAGGGGCTCTCCGGGTTCTGGAGCACCACCAGCAGCGCCCCGCCGGGCGCCACCCAGCCCCGCACCCGGCGCACGGTGGACAGCCAGTCCTGCGGCGGCACGTAGTACAGCACGTGCGAGAGGTGGACCAGGTCCGCCGGTCCGGGCGGCTCGGCCGCCGCCACCGGCTCGGGCAGGACGAGCGCCTCGGGGCAGGCCAGGCGCAGCTTCTCGCGCATCGCCGCGCTCGGCTCGACGGCCACCGTGCGCGCGAAGTGCCGCGCCAGGTACGCGGTGGTGCGCCCCTCGCCCGCGCCGACGTCCAGCAGCATCTCGCGGCGGCCCAGCCCGGCGACGACCTCGCCCAGGCGGGCGTGGGTGAGCGGCTTCTCGTCGGTGCCCGCGAGGAACAGCTCGAACGCCCGGCGGTAGTCCGGGCCGGAGACGTCCAGCACCCGGACCGGACCGGCCCCCGGCCCGCCCGGCCCCGTCCCCGTCCCCGTCCCCGTTCCTGTTCCCGTCCCCATCCGGCGGCCTCCTCCTCGACGGCGTGTGCGGCCCGGCCAGTGCACCCCGGCGCGGCGCACCCCCGGTGCAGGCACGTTCCTGCCCGCGTGTCGCGCGGCGGCCGGGGCACCGCGCGCCCCCGCTGGACCCCCGCCGTCCGCCGGCCGTGCACGCCACGGCCACGTCCGCGATCGCCGCGCCCGGCACGCTCGGGGCAGCCGGCGCCACCGCGCCGACCGCGCCGCACCACTCCTCCGCACCACCCCGCCGGAAGGAAGAGGACCGCCCGTGTCCCGTACCGCCCGCCCCCGCCACTACCTGATGTGCCGTCCGACCCACTTCACGGTCGACTACTCGATCAACCCGTGGATGGAGCCGGCGAAGCCGACCGACGCCGCCCGCGCCGTCGCCCAGTGGGAGCGGCTCCACGCGCTCTTCCAGGAGCTCGGCCACACCGTCGAGCTGATCGAGCCGGTCCCCGGCCTGCCCGACATGGTGTTCGCGGCCAACGGCGCCACCGTCGTCGACGGCACCGCCCTGGTGGCCCGGTTCCGGCACCGCGAGCGCGCCGACGAGGCCCCCGCGTACCTGGACTGGTTCCGGGCGCGCGGCTACCGCACGGTGACGCAGGCCGAGTTCACCAACGAGGGCGAGGGCGACTACCTGCCGGCCGGCGAGCGGATCCTGGCCGGGACGGGCTTCCGCACCGACCGCCGGGCGCACGCGGAGACGCAGCGCCTGCTCGGGCGCCCGGTGGTCACCCTGGAGCTGGTCGACCCGCGCTACTACCACCTGGACACCGCGCTCGCGGTGCTCGGCGACGACGAGATCATGTACTACCCGGCCGCGTTCTCGCCGGAGAGCCGCGCGACGCTCGCCGCGCTGTACCCGGACGCCGTGCTGGCCTCGGACGAGGACGCCGCCGTCTTCGGCCTCAACGCCGTCTCCGACGGCCTGCGGGTGGTCCTGCCGGAGGCGGCGGTCGGCCTGGCGGCCCGGCTGCGCGCGCGGGGCTTCGAGCCGGTCGGGATCGACGTCACCGAGCTGCTCAAGGCGGGTGGCAGCGTGAAGTGCTGCACCCTGGAGCTGCGCGGCGCCCCCGCCTGACCCGCCCCCTCCCGGGGCCGCCGGGAAAACCGGGTGCGCTCCCCCGGTCGGCCGGTGTTAGGGTCGTCCGGCCGGCCGCGGGACTCCGGTGCGACTTCCGGAACGTGCCCCTACCGCAATGATTCGCAGTTCGTGCCCCCATTCCCCGGCCGGCCCCAGGACACGACACGGGCGGAGGGGCGGGCGGGTGGAGACGTACGGGGACCTGGTCGCCGCCGAGGACGTGCTGCTGTTCGTCAACGCGGCGATCACCGGCACCGGCCAGCGCGAGTTCCACGGCGGGGCCGCCGAGCAGCAGCTCTCACTGGACTTCCTGCACGCGTACATGTGCGTCAACTACCGGGGCCCGTACGCCGCCGCGCTCGCCCTCGACATCAACGACCACAACGCCGCCCTGATCGTCCGCCGCCTGCTGGAGACCTCCCGCGACGCCACCGAGGAGCAGCGGCGCACCGAGGGCCGGCTGATCGCCCGCCGGCTGGCGCTGCTGCCGCCGCAGCGGGTCTACCGGCTGATCGGCGAGCTGCGCCGCGCCAAGGTCAACAACCGCCGCACCCGTGCCGTCCTGCGCGACTGGCTGGCCGCGCGCCCCGACCAGGCCCTGGACGCCGTCAAGTACCGCGCCGGGCTCAAGCGGGCGCTGCGCCACGCCCACCTGCGGCCCGCCGAGGCGGAGACCGGCGACTTCCTCTTCGCCCCGCGCCGCCGGACCAGGTACGAGGCGCCGCTGCTGGACGCCTGGCGGCGCGCCCACCACCAGCAGGCCGCGGTCTTCGAACTCCCCTACACCGTCGCCGAGTCCTTCGCGCAGCGGCACGGCATCCCGCGGGCCGCCTTCCTGGAGCGGATCGCGCCCCGGCTGACCGCCCTGGAGCGGCTGCGTCTCCAGGAGTCGGCCCGCACCCACGGGGCCGGCGCCGTCGCCGCGGACCTCGGGCGGATGCCGCTCACCCGGCTCGCCTCGTACGTGCTGGGCCTGCCGCCCGCCGACCGGACCGCCCGCCGCGCGGAGCTGACCGACGCCCTGCGCGCCTCGGCGCGCCGGGCCGCGCGCGCCGCCGGGGCCGCCGAGGGCGGTTGGGGCCGGGTCACGGCCGTGCTGGACGACAGCTGGTCGGCCTACGGCTCGGGGGTCAAGCGCCGCCGCCCGCTGGCCGCCGCGCTCGCCTGCCACTTCCTGCTGGAGGCGCTGGCCGGCGAGTACACCGCGCTGTGGACCTCCGGGCGCACCGACGCGCTGCTCGCCCGCCCGACCGGTCCGACCCCGCTCGGCCGCCGGATCCTGGACGCGCTCGACACCGCCCCGCAGCGCCTGCTGATCGTCTCCGACGGCTGGGACAACGCCCCGCCGGGCCTGGCCGCCGAGGTACTGCGGGTGTGGCGCACCCGGCTGGACCCGGAGCGCCGGACCAGCGTCGTGCACCTCAACCCGGTCTACGACGCGGAGGGCTTCGACGTGCGCCGGCTCGCCCCGACGGTGCCCACCGCCGGGCTGCGCGACGCCGAGGACCTGCCGGCGCTGGTGGAGTTCGCCCGCTTCGCCGAGGGCCGCACCGACCTCGCGGAGCTGACGGCGCACCTGGCCGCCCGCACCGCCCGCTTCCTGTCCGCCGCTCCTCCCGAGGTGGCCGTCCGATGAGCTCCGCGCCGCCCGCCGCCCCGTCGTCCCTGCGCCTCGACCTCACCGGCCTGGACACCCGGCCCGCCCAGGTGTGGGGCGGTGTGCGCCTGGTCCCGCTGGTGCGCCCGGAGCCGATCGCCGACCTGCGGCTGCACCAGGAGCTGTACGAGGAGGAGTACGCCGCCGTCCCGGTCGGCCGCCACGTCTCCTACCACTCCTACATCCCGCACGGCTTCGTCGCCGACTGGACGCGCGACGGCACCGCCGCGGCGGCGTACGGCACCCGGCTGGACGCCCCCGGCGCGCCCGGTGCGTCCGCCGGCCCGCCCGAGCGCGTCCGGGTCCGGGTGCCGCGCCGACTCGCCAAGCGCGAGGGGCGCACCCGGCTGCGCTTCCTGCCGCTGCACCTCGCCCTGGACGGCTACCTCGCGCTGCACTTCGGCGGCCCGGCCGTCGCCTGGGAGCAGTGGTCCGAGCGGGCCCTGCGGCGCGGTCTGTCCCCGCGCGCCGAGGAGGCCTACGCCGGCGACCGGGTCCGCGGCCTGGCCGACGCGCTGCGGGTGTTCGAGCTCCACCCCGGCCAGTGCGGCCTGGTGGTCTACGTCGCCGACGCCCTCGCCGCCGCCTTCGCCGTCCCGCACCCCGACGACTACCGCGCGCTGCACCGCACCCTGCTGCTCGACCTCTACGGCGAGCTGATCCACCACTACGCCCTGCTGTCCGCCCCCGTGGCGGACTTCCGCGCCGACCTGCGCGCGGCCGGCCCGATCACCTCGACGGCCGACCTGCGCGCCGCCGTCGCGCAGCAGGAGCGTGCCTGGGCGGCCTTCCACGACGGCACCATGGCGGGCGGCCTGCTGGAACCCGCCTACCGGGCGCGCGCGGTCCGCCGCCTCGGCCGCTTCACCCTCGCCCGCTTCCTGCCGGACTTCCGGCCCCGCGAGGAGAACCACATCGGCGAGGCGATCACCGACGAGCACGGCCGCGTCGCCTACCTCAAGACCTTCCGCCTCTCCGAACCGCAGGTCCGCCGCGGCTACCTGCTGGACCGCCTGGCCGCGCACGACTGGCACCTGCCCGCCACCGCGGCCGCCCTGAACCTCACCGAGCCCCAGCTCGCCCTGCGCCTGGAGGGCGCGGGCTTCGCCGAGCTGCTGCGCCGGGACGTCCTCGACCACTACCGCCGGGCGGCGCGCGGGTAGCGGCCGGCCTCAGGAGCCGGCGGGGCCGGTCCAGGCGGCGGGGACGCGGCCGAGGCGGACGCGCTGGGGGTGGTCGCCGACGTCCACGGAGGAGGTGCGCCGGCCGGTGGCGAAGTCGATGGCGGTGACCCGGTCGGCGCCGCTCTCGGAGACGACGCAGGAGCGGCCGTCGCCGCTGACCGTCGCCCCGTAGGGCTTGACGGCGGGCACCAGCGGGCCCTCCTGGAGGGTGGCCCGGTCGACGACGGTGGCGTAGTCGTCCATCGTCCCCGCGACGCAGAGCCGGTCGCCGGCCGGGCTCACGGCCAGGCCGTGGTGGCGGGAGTCGTTGACCCAGGTGGTGCGGTCCTCGCTGGTCGCGGGGTTCTTCGGCAGCGTCCTGATCCGGGTGATCCGGTCGGCGGCGACGTCGTACTCGACGAAGCCGTTGAAGAAGGAGAGCTGGAAGTAGAGCGTCGAGCCGTCGGGGGTGAGGGCGGCCGGGCGGACGGCGTCGGAGAGGTCGGCGCGGCCGAAGGCGTCGAGGCGCTCCCGCATATCGATGACCCTGACCGTCTCGAAGGTGTCGGCGTCGGCGACCGTGATCCGGCGGTCGCCCTTCGTCCAGTCCAGCCAGGGGGCGTCGAGGGCGGTGGTGACCTCGCCGATCGACATGTTCCAGATCCGCCGGCCGCCGTCGGTGAAGAGGTTCTCGTGGGGCTTGTCGCCGGTCCCGAAGGAGCCGATCGGCCGGCCGGTGGCGATGTCAAGGACGTGCACCGTGTCCGCCGTGGAGGCGGACACCGCGAGGCGGGTGCCGTCGGGCGAGAGGGCCATGTGGTCGGAGCGGTAACCCGCCACCGGGAAACGCCAGTTGATCCGGCCGGTGGCGAGGTCCAGGGAGACCACGTCGGCGAGGCTCGGGCGGGAGACGACCAGGGCCGTGCCGTCCGGGGTGGTGTACATGTCGTCGACGAACTGGTCGTGGCCCTCGCCGGGGCCGAGCCGGACGCCGAGGAAGTAGCCGAGCTTGACGGGGTTGAGGTAGATCTCGGCGAGGCGCTGGTCCTTGTCGGGGATCACGTTGATCCGGCCGATCCGGGCGAGGTCGCCGCGGGCGGTGACGACGTCGGCGGTGCCGTCCCAGTTGTTGCCCACGAACATCACCTCCCGCAGGGCGGCGGCCCCCGGGGCGGGCCGGCCGTCGGCGGCCGCGGTGGCGGGGGGCAGGGCCAGGCCGAGTGCGGCCGCGGCGGCGAGGAGGGTCCGCGGGAGGCTGCGGCGGGAGCGCCGGGGGCGGGGCGGGAACATCGCGACTCCTTGGCGCGTGCGCGGCCCACAAGGGCGCACGCGGTCCGGGACGGCGGACGGTCGACGTGGGCGCTACTCGACGGTAGGGAGCGCCCGGCGGCCTGGCAAGACCTCGGACGACTGTTGCTGACGAATTGTCAGCAGGTGTCGCCGCACTCCTTGACGGTGTGCGGACACCGCTCTACAACGTAGTGACTCCCCGTCGTCGGGCCCCGCTTCCCCGGCGTTCCGGGAGTCCGCCCGCTCGCCCCCCACCGAGAACGAGGCACCCCCATGCGCCTGCACCCCCGCCTTGCCCTGGCCGCGGCCGCCGCCACCCTGGCCGTCGGCGCCCTCCCGGCCGCCGCCGCCCCCGCCCCCGCTGCCGGGCCGACCGCCGCCGGCCCCGTGCTGACCGCCGGCGGAGCGGCCGTCGGCGTCGGCGACGTCCTGCTCGCACCGCTCGCCGCGGGCACCCGCGCCACCTTCTCCTCCGACACCACCGGCTCGACCGGGGTCTTCTGCGGCACCTCGCCGCTGACCGCCAAGGTCCTGGGCAACCCCGCCGCACCGGGCACCGCCACCGCGTCCCTGACCGGCCTGAGCTTCGGCTCCTGCACGGCCAACGTCACCGGCGTCACCTCGGTCAAGAGCCTCACGGTCGGCAACCTCGCCTACAACGTCACGGTCGCCGACTCCGCCGGCCTGCCGGTCACCCTCACCGCCGGGCCGGCCGGACCGATCCAGGCCTCGGCCGTGCTGAACAGCTGGTTCGGCACCCTCACCTGCACCTACCAGCTCAGCGGCGCCTTCACCGGGACCGCCGACAACACCGCGCACGCCCTGGTCTTCCGCAACGCGCACTTCGTCAAGAGCGGCGGATCCGCCCTCTGTCCCGGCGAGGGCTACTTCTCCGCCGCCTACGGCCCGATGACCGACTCCACCCTGCCCGGCGGCCCCGCGGTCTCCGTGAACTGACCGCCCCGGCCCGGCCCGCGAGCGGCGCGCCCCGTCCACCGCCCACCGCTCGCGGGCCGCGCGCGCACCGCGTGGACCGCCGTCGGCGGCGCCGGGCGGAAAGGTGTGGCGCCGCGGGCCCCGAGGCGGCTACGCTCACGCCCGATGATGATTCCTTCTCCTCACGAAGTGGGGGTCCCGTCCGCGCAAGGCGAGTGCTGATGTCCAGGCACTCCGCGCACGGGGATTCCCGGCTCTCCTTCTGGCTGCACGTGCGCGAGTTCGCCGTGCCGGCCTCGGTCATCGAGACGACGACGGCCCGGCGGCTCGCCGGGGACTGGGCGGGGGCCTGCGCCGCCGCCGGAGTCGAGGTCGACCTCGATCTGCGCACCACCGCGCGCCGGTACGGGCGCGAACTCACCGCCCGGATCCGGGGCGACCTCCAGGGGCTGGCACCGGACCTGCTGCGCTGGCACCTCCCGCGCATCGCACCCGACGGGCTGCTGCGGCCCGGCCTGACCGTCCCGCTCGCCCGGTACGGTGACGTGCACCTGGTGGTGCGGACGCCGCCCGGCTGGGCGAGCGGCGGACAGCGGTTCGCACTCGCACTCCACGACGGCACCGCCGACCGGGCCGACGCCCACCCGCACCCGCACCCGCACCCGCACCCCAGCCGGCGGTTCCGGCTCGACCTGCACCGGCACCTGTGGGACGCCCGCCGCAGCGGCGAGTTGCCGCTGCGCCTCGGCGGCCCCGAGCGGTGGGCGGCCGAGGCGCGGATCCTGCTCCGCGCCGACGGACACCCCGACGGGGCCGACGCCGTGCGCGTCCGGCTCGGGGCGCGGCGGCAGGTGGTCGTGGCGGCGGGCACCGGCGGGCACACCGCGCGGGACGCCCTGCCGATGCTCCCTCGACTGCCGCTGCTGCCGGACCCGGCGGTCCGGGTGCCGCCCGACCTGGAACTGCTCCGGGCCGGACTCATCGGGCCCGAGCGCCTGCACCCGCTGGTGGCCGAGGCGCTGGTTCCGGGCCACTCGGCGGCCGACGGCGGGCCCGGATCCGGATCCGGCGCGGCTCCCGGTGCGGCTCCCGGCGGGCAGCGCCTCGTCGAGTGCCGCGGCGACCGGCACCGGATCGGCCTGGTCGACGGCGTGCTGACGGCCCTGGACCACACTCCCGCGGAGATCCGCCGCGAGGAGTTGCTGATGGCCCTCACCGGCACCCCGCTCCCCTGTCTGCAGGCCGTCGACGACGCGCACCGCCGACCGGAGAGCCTCGCCGACGTCCGCGCACGCCTCCTGCACGGCGACGCCGCCGGCGCGCTGTCCGTCGTCGAGGACCTGCTCGGGCCGGACGCCCTGCTGCGTGCGGGCGCGCTGCGGGACGAGCTCGCGGCGGCCGCCGAACGGCGGATCGCCTACGGGCTGTTCCGCGCCGGCCTGGCCGGCCGCTCGCCGCTCCGGGCCCACCCGGCCGGGCCCCGCCCGCAGGGACGCCGTTCCCGCCCGCGTCACGCGAACCACCGCTGACGCCACCGTTCCTCCCCTCCTCCCGAAAGGCCCCTCCCGCATGCCCGCTGCCACCTCTTCGCCCCAACTCGACATCGCCCGCGACCTGTTGGAACTGCTGAACGACACCACCACCGAGCCGCGCCCCGACGACCGGCTGGCCGCCCTGACCCTCGCCGTGGCGGCCGACCTGCCGGTGCTGCTGTGGGGCGAGCCGGGGATCGGCAAGACCGCCGCGCTCACCCGGCTCGCCGAGACCCTGGAGCTTCCGCTCACCACCGTCATCGCGAGTGTCCACGAGCCGTCCGACTTCGCGGGGCTGCCCGTCCTCGGCACCGACCCCGCGGTGCAGGGCGTCCCGATGGCCCCGCCGGACTGGGCGGTCCGGCTGGTCCGGGCCGGCCGGGGCCTGCTGTTCCTCGACGAGCTGTCCACCGCGCCGCCCGCCGTGCAGGCCGCGCTGCTGCGGCTGGTCCTCGAACGGCGCATCGGCGCGCTGCAACTCCCGCCCGGCGTCCGGATCGTGGCCGCCGCCAACCCGCGCTCCTCGGCCGCCGACGGCTGGGAGCTCAGCCCGCCGCTGGCCAACCGCTTCGTCCACCTCCCCTGGGAGCACGACCACGAGGTGGTGGTCCGCGGCCTGAGCGGCACCTGGCCGCGCGCCGTCCTGCCGGAGCTCGCCCCGGCCCGGCTGCCGGAGGCGGTGGCCCTCGCCCGCCGCGCGGTCTGCGAACTCCTCGCCGTCCGACCGGCACTGGTCCACCGGCTGCCGGAGAGCGAGGCCCGCCGCGGCGGCGCCTGGCCCTCGCCCCGGAGCTGGGAGATGACGGTGCGGCTGATCGCCTTCGCGACCGCCGCCGGGGCCTCGCGCGAGGTGCTGGCCCTGCTGGTCCGGGGCACGGTCGGGGACGGCCCCGGGCTGGAACTGCTCGCCGCGATGGACCGGATGGACCTGCCCGACCCGGAGGCGCTGCTCGCCGACCCGGCCGCGGCCGTCCTGCCCGAACGCGGGGACCTGCGGCAGGCCGCGCTGGACGGGGTGGTGGACGCGGTCCGCCGCCGCCCGGACCGGGCGCGCTGGGACGCGGCGTGGGAGCTGCTGGCCCGGGCGCTGGAGAGCGGCCCGCCGGACGTGCTGGTGGTCCCGGCCACCACGCTCGCCGCGCTCCGGCGCGAGGACTGGGAGGTTCCGGCCACCATCGAGCGCCTCGGCGGGGTGGTCGCGCTGTCCCGCCGGGCGGACCGCTCGGTGGCACGGGTCGCGGGGACCGGCGGCGCCCCGGCCGGCCGCGGGGGCCGCCGGTGACCGCGCCGCCGCCCGCCCGGGTGGACACCGGCAGGCCGGACACCTGCACGCTGGACACCGGCAAGCTCTACGCCGCCCGGCTGCACGCCGTCCGGGTCCGTCCGTACCTGGCGACGGCGCTGTTCGCACTGCACGTCGTCGAGTCCCGGGACGTCCCGACCATGGCCGTGGACCGGTACTGGCGCTGCTACGCCTCCCCCGCCTTCGTCGCGCGCACGCCCGTCGAGGAGCTGGCGGGCGTCTGGGTGCACGAGGTGTCCCACCTGCTGCGCGACCACCACGGGCGCGGGGACCGGCTCGCCCGGGTGCGCGGACTCTCCTCCCCCGCGGAGCGGCTGCGGATGAACATCGCCGCGGACTGCGAGATCAACGACGACGTGTTCGGCGACGGACTCGTCGCGCCGGCGGGCGCCGTCACCCCCGAGGCCCTGGAGCTGCCCCCGGGCGAGCTGATGGAGGACTACCTGCGGATGTTCCGGCTCGGGCCGCTGACCCAGGACTTCGCCTGGCTGGACTGCGGCAGCGGCGCCGACGGCCTGGCGCGCGGCTGGGAGCTCGGACCGGACGGCGCGCACGGGCTCAGCGCCCAGCAGCGGGACGCGGTGCGCTTCCGGGTGGCGCGGGCCATCAGCGGCAGCCCGGGCGACGCCCCGGCGGGGTGGCGGCGGTGGGCCGAGGAGGCGTTCCACCCGCCGCAGCCGTGGCGGGAGCTGCTGGGGGCGGCGGTGCGCTCGGCGGTGTCCGGCGCGGGCGCCGGCGAGGACTACTCGTACGGCCGCCCGGCCCGCCGGTCCGCCGCGCTGCCGGGGACGGTGCTGCCCTCGCTGCGGCGGCGGCCGCCCCGGGTGACCGTCGTCGTCGACACCTCCGGTTCTGTCAGCGACGCCGAGTTGGGCACCGCGCTGCTGGAGGTCGCCGCGATCTGCCGGGCCGTGGGGGGCCGCCGCGACCTGGTCACCGTGGTGTCCTGCGACGCGGCCGCGCAGACGGCGCAGCGCGTCTGCGCGGCCGCGGAGGTCCCGCTGGTGGGCGGCGGCGGAACGGATCTGCGGGAGGGCTTCGCGGCCGCGCTGCGGGCGTGGCCGCGGCCGGACGTCGTCGTGGTGCTGACGGACGGCCAGACGCCGTGGCCGACGGCCCGGCCGTCGTGCCGGACGGTGGTGGGCCTGTTCGGGCGGTCCACCGGGTGGCGGGAGGACGGCTCCGGGTACCGGAGGCCGGAGCCGCCCGCCTGGGCGCGGGTGGTGGCGCTCGGACGCGGCTGACGGGCTCGGCTCCGGGCCGGGGGGGGGGACCGGGGGCGGGGACCGGTGGACGGGGGCGGGTCAGGCGACCTTGGCGCAGAGCGGTTCGGCGGAGCCGTGGGCGATGGTGAGGGTGCGGTAGCCGGTGGCGTCGATGTCGACGGTGTAGACGCCGTCCACGGTGTAGAGGTCCCGGGGCAGGGTGCCCGCGCCGGCGCCGAAGCCGAGCAGGATCGGGCCGTTGGCGCGCCAGGTCTGGGAGCCGTCGGGCCGGTACTCGACGTGCGAGCGGCCGCCGGCGTCGGCGTCGTGGTGGGCGCCGGTGAGGGTGTTGGTGAGCCGCATGACGAGGGCGCCCCGGTAGGCGACCCGGCGGACGGTGCCGTCGGGGTCGGCGGCCAGCACGTGCCGCTCGACGCGGTCGACGACGGGTTCGAGGCGCACCGGGAAGTCGCAGCGGGAGCCGGCCGGCAGGTCGAAGGACGGCGAGGGCCAGGGCTCCCAGCCGCCGCGGCCGGCGGCGCCCGCCGCCGGGGCGGCGGCCAGGCTCGCGGCGAGGGCGGTGACGGCGGTGGCGGCGGCGGTCGCGAGGCGGAGCGGGGTGCGGCGCATGGTCGGTCTCCTGGAGGGGCGCGGACGGTTCGGCGGCCAGCCTGGCAGCCGCCGCTGACCGGATTCTCACCGTCCCCGGCCGTATCAGGACGGGTGGGGGCATTTCGGCCGAAAGGTCGACCGGTCGTCAGGTGTTCCCGCGCGGGGCGCCGTCGGCCGCTCCGGCGGGACGGGACGGGCACCACCGCCGCACCGGGGCCACGGCGCGACGGGCACCGTAGGGTGGCCCGCCATGGAGTTCCGACTGCTCGGCCCCTTCGAGGCCGACCACCGCGGCGAGCCCGTCCTGGCCGGCACCCGGCGCCAGGAGCGCTGCCTGCTGGCCGTCCTGCTGCTGGAGGACGGCCGGGCGGTCACCACCGAGCGGCTGATCGACCTGCTCTGGCACGGCGGCCCGCCCGCCTCGGCGCGCGGCACCGTGCACACGTACATCGGCCGGCTGCGCGCCCGGCTGCGCCCGCACGGCGTGGTGCTCGCCACCCGGCACGACGGGTACGCGCTCGCACCCGGCCCGCACGGCCTCGACGTCCGCGAGTTCCTGGAGCTCACCGCCCGTGCCTCGGCGACCGGCGACCCGGCCGAGCGGCTGCGCTGCCACGACCGGGCGCTCGCGCTCTGGCGGGGTCCGCTGCTCGCCGACGTGGCCGACGACGCGCTGCGCGGACGGCTCGGCGGGCGGCTGCTCCAGCTGCGGCTCTCGGCCCTGGAGCAGCGGGCTGAGCTCCTGCTGGCGATGGGGCGGCACGACCGCCTGCTCGCCGATCCGCCCCTTCCCGAGCAGGAGTCGACCGGCCTGCCGCCGCGCGAGCGGCTGGTGCGCGCCGAGATGACGGCGCTGTACCGGGCGGGCCGGCAGGGCGAGGCGCTCGCCCTCTACCGGCGCACCCGCCGGACGCTGGTGGAGACGCTGGGAGTCGAGCCGGGCGCCGAGCTGACGGCGCTGCACGAGCGGATCCTGCGCGCCGACCCCCGGCTGGACCGGCCACCGGCGCCGCTGTACGCGGTGCGGGTGGGCGAGGAGTGGCTGCCGTGGAGCGCGGGCGGGCACCCGGCGCTGGAGTTCTGCAACACCTTCGCCGGCTGGGGTGCCCCGGCCCCGCTGCCCGGATCGGACTGGCTGCGCCGCTACTCCACGCTCGCGGTCTGGGCCGGGCACCAGGACCTCGCGGCGCCGCCGCTGGTCGAGGCGCTGCTCCGGCAGGCCGAGCGGCGCCCGGAGGAGGCGGCGGCCGTTCTGGCCGAGGCCCGCGCGTTCCGCTCCGCGCTGTACGCGTGCCTGACCGGCCCGCAGGACGGGGCGGCCTTCGGGGAGGTCGCCGCCGTGGTCCAACGCGCCACCCGGGCGGCGGTGTTCACCCGCGGTGAGGACGGTCTGGCGCAGTGGCGGCTGCCGCCGTCGGCCGGGCTGCGGCTGCCGCTGTACGCGGCCGCCCGGACCGCCGCCGAGCTCCTGGCCGACCCGCGCCGGCTGACCGTCCAGCGCTGCCCGAGCGCGGACTGCGGCTGGCTGTTCCTGGACGCGGGCGGGCGGCGGCGCTGGTGCAGCCTGGCGACCTGCGGGGCGGCGGCGGACCAGAGCGCACCGGCGCCCTGACCCGGCGCGCGATCCGGCCGGTCCCCTCGTCATTTCACCCAACTCCTTGACGATTGCATGACATTGACGGACCATCAAGCTCGCGGCGCCGCACCCGCCTCCTCCACCGTTCCGTCCCTACGGACCCCCACAGGAGGACAGTCATGCGACTGCCCCGCCGAGGGAAGCCCGCCACGGCCACCGCCGTCCTGCTGGCTCTCGCCCTCGCCCTCCCGCTCACCACCCAGGCCACGGCCCAGCCGGCCTCCGCCTCCGCCTCCGCCACCGGCGCCGACACCGCCCGGCAGTACCGCCTCGACGGCCCCCGGACCGTCGCCGAGCGCACCGGGATCGCCGCCACCGGCGCCTCCGTGGACGCCGTCCGGCCCGACTCGCTGACCGTCACCGCCACCCCGGCCGAGGCCGCCAGGCTGCGCGCGCTCGGCTGGTCGCCCGTCCCGCTGCCGGGCCCGCAGTACGGCGCCGAGCCCGGCCTGGAGGGCGTCGGCGCGGCGCTGTACGACTTCCCGTCCGCCGACTCCGGCTACCACAACTACGCGGAGGCCGCGTCCGACATCGACGCCGTCGTCGCCGCCCACCCCGACATCATGAGCAAGCGGGTCATCGGCACCTCCTACGAGGGCCGGCCGATCGTCGCCGTCAAGATCAGCGACAACGTCGGCACCGACGAGAACGAGCCCGAGGTGCTCTTCACCGCCCACCAGCACGCCCGGGAGCACCTCACCGTCGAGATGTCGCTCTACCTGCTGCACGAGTTCGGCGACAAGTACGCCACCGACGGCCGGATCGCGAACGCCGTCAACAGCCGCGAGATCTGGGTGGTCCCGGACCTCAACCCGGACGGCGGCGAGTACGACATCGCGACCGGCCGCTACCGCAGCTGGCGCAAGGACCGCCAGCCGAACCCGGGCAGCAGCTACGTCGGCACCGACCTCAACCGCAACTGGGACTACAGGTTCGGCTGCTGCGGCGGCTCCTCCGGCTCCACCTCCAGCGAGACCTACCGGGGCACCGGACCGGAGTCCGCCAAGGAGACCAAGGTGGTCGCCGACTTCGTGCGCAGCCGGGTGGTGGGCGGCAAGCAGCAGATCACCGCGGCCATCGACTTCCACACCTACAGCGAGCTGGTGCTCTGGCCGTTCGGCTGGACCACCGCCAACACCACCACCGGCATGTCCGCCGACGAGTACGACACCTTCGCCACCCTCGGCCGGTCCATGGCCGCCACCAACAACTACACGCCGGAGCAGTCCAGCGACCTCTACATCACGGACGGGTCGATCGACGACTGGCTGTGGGGCGCCCAGCGGATCTTCGCCTACACCTTCGAGATGTACCCCGGTCCGAACGGCGCGAGCGGCTTCTACCCGCCCGACGAGGTGATCGGGCGGGAGACCGGCCGCAACCGCGAGGCCGTGCTGCGGCTGGTGGAGACGGCCGACTGCGTCTACCGCGCGATCGGCAAGCAGCAGCAGTACTGCGGCATCGCCAACTGACGCTCCCGGCCGACCTGTTCGGCGGCAGCGCCGCGGCCCCTCCGGATCCCCGGGGATCCGGAGGGGCCGCTCCGTGCCCACCGGGCAAGGCACATGACACCACGTTCAGGCCAACGGACGGGCGCCGTCCGGTCATTCGGGCCGCCGGACGGACCGGGCCGCCGTTCGGGTGGCACCATTCCCCCCAAGAACGATGTGACATGTCACAGCGCGTCCGGCATTCCGCCGCACCCGCTCCAACAGGGAGGGAACCCACCATGCACCGTCGTCGCACCGCCGCCGCCCTGGCCGGCGCCGCGGTCCTCGCCGCGCTGGCCGCCACCGCCGCCCCGTCCGCCGTCGCCGCCACCACCGGCCCGGCGGGCCCGCCCGGACCGTTCACCACCTGCGGGACCCCGGGCGCGCCCGGCCTGCTGCAGACCCGGGCCTGTATCGACGTCAACGGCCTCCAGGTCCACCTCTACGGGCACGCCTACCCGACCAACCCCGCCTGGGTCCCGCAGAACGTCGGCTTCAAGATCTCCGGCAGCGCGCCCGGCCTGCCCCCGGGCCCGCCCGTGTACACGACCGCCCTGGTGCCCTCCGGCGGCGTCTACGTCGGCGGGATCACCACCACCGCGACCTGCGGCAGCACGGTGACCGCCAACTTCAGTGTGGACAACGGCGGCTGGCCGCCCTCGCCGGCGACGGTCTCGGTCGTCATCCCCTGCTGACCCTCCTTCCGGTCCCACCCGCGCGGCCCGACCCGTCCACCGGGCCGGGCCGCGCCCTCTAGGGTGTGCCGATGAGTCTTCATGTGATCGTCGGATACGGACCCGCCGGAGCGGCCACGGCCCGCCTGCTGGCCGAGCAGGGCCACACGGTGCGGGTGGTCACCCGCTCGGGCCGTCCGGCCGAGCCCGGCATCGAGCACCTGGCCCTGGACGCCGCCGAGGCCGGGCGGCTGACCGAGGCCGCCCGCGGAGCCGCCGCCCTGTACAGCTGCGCGGCGCCGCCGCTGCCCCGCTGGACGTCCGACTGGCCTCCGCTGCACGCCGCGCTCTGCACGGCCGCCGAGTCGACCGGCGCCGTGCTGGCCATGCTCGGCAACCTCTACGGCTACGGCCCGGTCGACGGCCCCCTCACCGAGGACCTCCCGCTCGCCGCCACCGGCCCCAAGGGCCGCCTGCGCGCCTCGCTCTGGGAGCGGGCCCGGGCCCTGCACGAGGCGGGCCGGATCCGCGCGGTCGAGGTCCGCGCCTCCGACTTCTTCGGCCCCGGCGTGACCGAGGGCGGCCACCTGGCCGCCCGCGCCGTCCCCCGTCTGCTGGCGGGCAGGCCCGTCTCCGTCCTCGGCGACCCGGACGCCGCGCACAGCTGGACCTACCTCCCCGACGTGGCCCGCGCCCTGGCCGAGGCCGCCACCGACGAACGCGCCTGGGGCCGGGCCTGGCACGCCCCGACCGCCCCGCCCCTCCCGATCCGCCGCATGCTCGACCTCCTC
This sequence comes from Kitasatospora sp. NPDC057692, assembly GCF_042799475.1. Lineage (NCBI taxonomy): Bacteria > Bacillati > Actinomycetota > Actinomycetes > Kitasatosporales > Streptomycetaceae > Kitasatospora > Kitasatospora sp. NPDC057692. The sequence goes on from NZ_JBHVIV010000055.1 coordinate 59,082, forward strand.
GCCACCGAGGCCGGCGCCTCCCCCGTCCCCGTCCGCCGCCTCCACCCCGCCATCCTCGCCCTGGCCGGCCTCTTCTCCCCCCTGCTGCGCGAACTGCGCGAGACCCGCTACCAGTTCGACCGCCCCTTCACCGTCGACACCACCGCCTGGACCACCACCTTCACCACCCGCCCCACCCCCCTCGACACCCAGCTCACCGCCACGATCACCTGGTGGCGCGACCGCCTCGCCACCGCCTGATCCGACGTCACTCCGCCGACAAACGCCACCGGTTGCCCCACCCGCCCCGCCGTGCGTGTACCTTCAGTGCGGCGATGACGCCGGCAGAGGGGGGACGCCATGGCGAACGAAGGTCTCGTCCACCAGGTGCGGATGTTACGGGCCGGGGCGGGCGACCCGGCCGTGATGCTCGCTCAGTTCCGGCTGAGCGCGGTGCTGGTGCCGCGATGGGGCGAGGATTCGGTCTGGACGGCCGACGGGGACGGTCTGCGATGGATCCTCGCCTTCACGTCGGAGGCCGAGCTGGCGGCCTGGGCACGGGCGAAGGGCCTGCCGGCCGAAGGGCTCCCCTATCTGGCGGTCCTCGGCTCACGGCTGCTGGACGTGGCGGTGCCGGGGCTGGGAATGCCGGGCGGCATCGCACTGGACGTGGCGGGTGCCGAACCGATGCTCTTCCCGCCCGTGCGGGGCATCGTGCCGGACGCGGCGGCCCTCGACGGACCGTCGGCGACGACAGGGGGGGTTGATGGCTGGGTTCGGAGTTGACCCACAGGCGCTGAAGCTCGCGGAGGAGGGCATCAACGGGGCGATCGCGGAACTGCAGGGACTGGGGATCGCGGGGCTGGCGGAATCCGGCCGCGGCTTCTCCGAGCTGGAGCTGACCGGCATGGAAGCCGGCCACCCCGATCTCCATACGGTGTTCACGGCCTTCTGCGAACGCTGGTCCTGGGGCGTGCGGGCGCTGGTCCAGGAGGGCTCCGATCTCGCCCTCAAGCTGCGGCCAAGGAGGCGGCGGCGAAGAAGGCCGCCGCCGTCAAGCCCGTCCTGCCGTCACCGACGAACCTGACCGGCCTCCCCGAGGGCTGGACCGTCAAGGCCCCACCGCACGCCCCGGCCGACGCGATACCCACCGGCCCCGTGAAGGTCCCGCCCCAACCGGTCCCCCACCCCGGGCCCCTCCCGCCTCAGACGGGCCCCGTCCAGCCACTGGCCACTGGCCACCCTTCGAGCGCTGTACCGGGCGGATCCGGCGATCCGGCCCCGAGCGTCGGCGCCGAGGCCAATCCGCTGCGGAGCGACGCTCCACCGGTCTCGACCGCGGACTTCAAGGGGCTCGACCTCTCCGACCAGGTCAAGGTCGCCGAAGCCGAGATCTCGAAGGACGCCACGACCTTCCGCAGCAACGCCGAAGCCGAGCAGTACGGCGGCGACCACTGGAATGCATATGCCGAGCAGCTGCCGGAGGAACAGCGAAAGGCCGTCTACGACTACACCTGCGAACCGTCGGCCACCGACGAACCCACCTACCATGAACTCAACGGCTATCTCCGCTCCGGAAAAGGCGAGACTCCCGAAGTCCTGCAGCACATCGCCGAGATCGATCGAGCACTGGCCGGAAGCCCGACCATGGAGCCCGTTGTGGTGAGCCGCGGAACCGACCTCTACCATATTCCGATGGATCCTTCCCTCATGGCCGGTAAGACCTTCACGGAGACGGCGTTCACCTCCAGCTCCCTGGGATCAGCAGCTTTCCCCGACAAGCAGGCGATACTCCGCCTGCGCGTCCCCGAAGGGACACCGGCACTCTGGGTGGAGAAGGTCTCCGCCTACGGGATGGGAGAACGGGAACTACTCCTGGGGCGGGGCCTGAATTGGCGCGCAGACCGGGTCTTCCTGGACGACAATGGGCAGTGGCAGATCTATGGGGAGATCGTCCCCTGATGGCGAGGAATTCATGACGGACCACACTCAGAAAAACCCTCGCCTCCGCGAGGACATGGAATTCAAGGTGGTTGACGGGCCGGTCGACTACGCATACCGAACCGACCAGCCCGTCGAATACGTGACGATCGCCAACGAGACCTCTGGAGTTCTGGGCTATCTCTGGCTGTCCGACGCGGATGACGCGGTCGGCTGGGTGGGGCGGCCGGCCGTTTCCGTCGAGGCGTCGAACAGTGCCGGATACTGGCTAATCAAGATGCGCGACGGCAAGGCTCGCGACCTGCCGCCTTCGCAGGCCCTCGCGGAACTGGCCGACGACCGCCCCGGCGGGCGGGTCGGGTTCATCGTGCCGGGTTCCCGGTCGAGGGCCGAGTCGGTCGGCGACCTCGAAGAGAAGGCCGCGGAGGGGTGGCAGCCCCCGACCCGCACCGCACCTGCGCCACGCGGCCGCGGCTGAGCGGTCCGGGTGGCGGCCCGTTCGCGGGGCCGCCACCCGGGAACGGGGTGTTCAGTCCTGGCTCCGGGCCGCCTCCATGACACGTCCCAGGTCACTCAACGGGAAGCAGAGGGAGGTCGTGCTCGCGGGGTCGAGCCGGAGGTCGAGGCCGTCGAACGCGGCGGCCAGGTGGCGGCCGGCCATGGGCACGGTGTCCGCCCAATGGCTCGGGACGAGGTCCGGCGACGTGCAGGCGTCCAGGCCCTCCCGCCCGTTCACCCCGACCGTCACCAGTGGCGCACCGGTCGCGGCATCGGGGCAGACCAGCACGTCGGAGTCCAGCAGCGCGGTCAGGAATTCCAGCGGACTCCCGGTACCGGAGGCAAGCCGGTCCAGCGCCGCTCCCACGGCTGTCGGAAGCGGCTGCCCCATCGGCGTCCCGCCGGTCCGGGCCCCGAGGCGGCCCCGGCTGCGGAGGAGGCGCGCGCGGACCGCCGGATCCGGTTCGTCGATGAGCCAGGGTCCGGCACGGCGCCAGGCGGTCGCGACCGGGTCGGCCGACGTCGCGAGCGCGGCCGTCACGGCCACCGGGTCGGCGTGGGTCAGCAGCTCGAAGTCGTCGAGCACTTCCTCGGCCAGGCCTGCGAGGACGGCCTGCCGCACGGCGAGGCCGAGGGCGTCGGGATCCGTGCGGGTGAGGTCGGGGGATGCGTCGGGGAGCCGGGGGATCGTGTCGGTCAGGGTGCGGGCCAGCCGAACCGGGTCGGCAGGAGGGGCTTCGGCCGTGACCGCGTCCCTCAGCGGCCCCGGCGGCAGCCACCACGCCGTGCCGTCGGCCCGGTCCGGCGGCAGGATCCGGGCCGCGGCCGCGGCGGCCTCCGCTCCCGCCGCGGCCGACCACTGCGCCGGGGTGAGCGGCTGGACGGCGGCGGCGAGGACGCCGAGCGCGGAGCGCGCGGCACCGCTCGCGGCGGTCCACCAGGCGGCGTGGACACCGGCGCTCCGCGCTCCGGACACGCCCGCCGGGACACCGAGGGCCAGCAGCGCCGAGCCCGGGCTGGGGTAGACGTCCGCCGCTTCGAACGGCGACGGGCCGCGCTGCCTGCCGTACCAGAGGGCGAAGAGGCCGGGGTCGGTCCACTCTGGCCTGGTGAGGTCCAGCACCGCCGCCGCGCGGTCGCCCTCCCACACGCCGTCCGCGCCTTCGGCGACCAGCCGCAGGTCCGGGACCTCCGGGAGACACCCCAGTATCCGGGCGGCGACGGCCCCGGGTTCGGCCGAACGGTCCAGGTCCCGGAGGAGGACCAGCCTCGGACGGGGGTTCTCCCCCAGGGCCCGGACGAGATCGGCCGGTCCGCGCGCCGCCACGCCCAGCCGGGCCGCCAGCCGCCAGACGACGGCCTCCGTCGTCATGCCCGCCAGTGAGAACGCCGCGTCGGGCCGCCGGGCGGGCGGGCCACCGGGGGTGCCGCAGGCTTCCCCGAGCCAGGTCAGGAGGTGGGACTTGCCGATGCCCTGGGGTCCCGAGAGCACGCAGAGCCGCGGGGCCTTCGGATCGTCCAGCAGGTCGAGCAGCGCGAGTCCGGCGGGCTTCCGCCCGGCAGCCAACGGTGGCAGCCGACGTCCCGCATCGCTCATGGCTCCCCCGGTTCCCCGCCATCGTGTCGGCGAGGAGTCTACGCGCCGCCGCCCACCTCCTGACGGGACGTCAGGCGCCCTCGATACGCTCCACGATCAGTTCGCACAGCTCGTGGGTGCGCAGGGCGTCGTGGGCGTCGAGGGTCTTGCCGGTGCGGACGGCGTCGAGGAAGGCGAGGACCACCTGCTCGATGCCGCGCTGGCGGGCGACCGGGACCCAGTCGCCGCGGCGGCGGACGGTGGGCTGGCCGCGGTGGTCGATCACCTCGGCGAGGTTGTGGACCTCGCGCTTGGAGTCTCCGCCGGAGACCTCCAGGACCTCCTCCGTCGATCCGGAGAGCCGGTTCATGATGCCGAGGGCCGTGAAGCCGTCGCCGGCGAGGGTCAGCACGACGTGCTCCACCAGGCCGTCGCGGACCCGGGCGCGGACGTCGACGTGGTCGAACTCGGCGGGAGCCAGGAAGCGCAGGGTGTCGACGACGTGGATGAAGTCGTCGTAGACGAGGGTGCGCGCGGTCTCGGGGAGGCCCTCGCGGTTCTTCTGGAGGACGATCAGGTCGCGCGGCCGTTCGAGGGCCTGGCTGTAGCCGGGGGCGTGGCGGCGGTTGAAGCCGACCGCCAGGGAGCGGCCGGTGCGGTCGGCGAGGTCGACCAGGCGGCGGGCGCCGTCGAGGGTGTAGTCGAGCGGCTTGTCCACGTAGACGTCGACGCCGGCCGTGAGCAGCTGCTCGACGATCGGCACGTGCTGGTCGGTCGCGGCGTGCACGAAGGCGGCCCGGATGCCGCTGTCGATCAGCCGGCCGAGATCGGTGAAGCGCTGCTCGGGCGCGATCCGGTGCGTCTCGCCGATCCGGTCCAGCTTGGCGCTGTCGCGGGTCATCAGCCGCAGGTCCAGGCCGGGCAGGGCGGCGAGGACCGGGAGGTAGGCCTTCTGCGCGATGTCACCGAGCCCGATCACCCCGACCGGAAGCGCGGCCTCGGGAACAGCGGTCGAACTCATCAGATCTCCACGGGTGCGTGAGCCGGTTTCACCCCCACCCTATGCAGCCGGGCAACCCCCGTGTGCGGGGCACCCTCGGTGGGCGGGCGCGGCATCGCGTCACGGGTCGTGGGGCGGGGGGGGGGGGCCGGGGGGGGGGACCGGGGCCGGGCGGGGGGCTGGGGGGGGTTGGTGGGGGGGAGGGGGGGGGTGCCGGGGGGGTCC